>JAKSOK010000031.1 GCA_024405615.1 Phascolarctobacterium sp. | reverse complement strand
GATAAGCATACTGAAGAAAAGGTAGCTCATCTATTTACACATGAATAATAGATTTTAATAAAAATAAACACCTAGTACATATGTGCTAGGTGTTTTTATGTTTATTTAGCTGCAGGAACAGGAGGTTTAACAGGAGTAAGCTCTGCATCTGGTTTGGGATTAGCAGGTTTAGCTACAGGTTTGGCTGCTACTGGTGAAGTTACTTTTGCAGGATTTGCTTTAGCTTCAGCAGCCTTGGCTTTAGCTTCTTCTTCTTCTTTTTCAATGTCTATAAGAGTATATTTGTCATTACCCATTTTCAGTTCTTTCATGTAGGAAAGTTGACGAAGACCGGCACGAGATTCAATACGTTCTACAAGTTCCTTTTTGTGGTTTTCGTGTAAAGCATAAACCATATCAATGGAAGCTTGGTCAACTGCCAGGATGTCGGTAGAAGCAAGAATACCGATATCAGGCGCAACTACAGGAGCAGCGTTAATGCCTTCACAGTCACAGCTCTTGGACATATTGCGCAGAACGTTAATATAAGCAATGTTTTTGCCGAAATGGTCTACAGTGGCTTTGGCAGATTCTGTCATACGTTCCATGAAAGGTTCTTTATTGACTTGCCATTGTTGCTCGGTTAGACCCCATTCCTCTTTGTTATCGCCAGTATGAATCATGGCTTTGCCTATACGACCATCAGCACAGCCGATACCAATATTTTTATTGGAGCCACCAAAGCCGCCCATAACATGACCTTTAAAGTGGGTTAGTACCAACAAAGAATCATAGTTGAGAATATGACTACCCATGGACATTTGGGTGAAATGCTTACCACCTTTAACAGGAAGCATAACGGTACCTTCCTCGTCCATGATGTCTACGTCACAGAAAGTCCAACCGTTTACCTTAAGGGTATCACGATGAGCTTCGGTTGTATAACGATCAGAAGGGAAATAGTAGGTGTTAGTTTCTACAATTTTGCTGTTGGGAATTTTGGCTTGAAGTTCTTTTACCCAGGGGCGGGGGAGAATGTTAGGACCATTTTTCTCGCCGGTATGGAGTTTAATACCTACACGGCCTGTAATATTCTGGTTGATACGGGCATAAACTTTTTGGAGACCCGCAGGACTTAAATCACGAGTGAAATAAACAACGGAAGTACCGCCGGTTCTTTGTTCCATAGGAGTACCTGGAGTTGCAGCAAAACAGGAGCCATAAACGCAGGTGCCTAAAAGAGCTAAGGTTAATATTTTTTTGATACTCATTATATCGCCTCTTTATTATGAAATAGATTATTAAATAGGAATTTTGCTAAGTTACCATATATATTATCAGTTAGACTTAACTCCAAGTCAAGTGCATTTTAAAAAGAAAAGGAGACTTTTGGTCTCCTTGCTAGGTATTATTCTTTTGTCGTTTCTAAGATAAGAATGGGTTTATTAGTGCTGACACTAGTATTATTTTGGACTAAAACATCTTTAACGACAGCTGTTGCAGGGCATAGCACCTCATTTTGCTGAAGTTTAACTTCAATTTTATTTTTAGCTTCTTTGAGGGCAGCTATTTTTTTCTCTTGTTCAGCTAATTCTTCTGGACTAGCGGGTTTGGAGGCTAAACTTTGCTGTTTTGCGGAGTTTAAAGCCTGCTGAGCTAGTAACAATTCTTCCTGTGCTTGTTCAGCTTGTCTGCGGCTAACGCCACCGATGGTTAGAAGACTGTTCATTTTAGATGCCTTTTGCTGTGCAGTCTCAACTTTTGCTTGTAAAGCCGGTAAATTGACATCACTGCTTTCAGGAATGCCAGTTTGCATAATCTTAAATTTGGCCTCTTCCTTAGCTATTTCTGTTGTTGCTTTAGCAAATTGTTGGCTTAGTTCTTCGTCGGCAATAGCAAAAAGAGGTTGGTCCTTAGAAATGCGCTCTCCTTTTTCGGCAATCAGGCCAATAACTCTGCCTGCTTTTGGGGCGGTTATAGTATGAGTTACCGGTTTGAACTCTTGCGGATTTTCTTTTTTTATAGTGGTTGAGTTATTTTTACTGCATCCAACAAGGACGAAAATCGTAAAAATAACTATCATTATAATATGAGTGCTACGTTGCATATCCATTCTCCTAGTATGCTTAAATATGTTTGATCATATTATAAGCTGGATATATGTTAATTTTATGACTAAATAATTAATTCTATTCATTAATATACCATACGTGTCAAGCATAATGTGTTTAAGATACAAGTCTATGGTTTACATAAAAAAATAATAAATTGCAAAAAATGTATAAAATTTTACAAAAAAATGAAAAAATGGGGTTACAAAGTGTAAAAAATCTAGTATAATATACAAGTGAAATTTTTTCATTTTTTGAATATGGATAAATTAAAGGTAAAGAATTAATGAAAAAATACTTAGCTTGTAGTTTACTAATGCTCCTTCTAAGCTGTTTTAGTATTAATGCTGTGCATGCAGAAAATGCGGCACCTGTTAAAAGGCAGTTTAAAACATGGACTGTTGAAAAAAAGACGCCTGTTAAGTCAACAACGGCAGTTGCTGCTCAGCCTAAAACTGATGTCGCATCCGCCAAGTCTACGCCTAGTCAGGTTAAGCCAGTGGCAGTACCTGCTAACCCAGTTGCTGTACAACCTAAACCTGTGTTGACAACCAAAAGGCCAGCGGTTCAGCAGCAAAGTGGTAATAATGGACAGTGGAAGGAAAAGCTATCCGTAAAAGCCAAACAGAAAAAAGAGAAAAATAAAAAGTCATCTAAGCATCCTGTGACAAATAAATCAAATGGGATTGAATATACGGATGCCTGGAGAATTAAAACCTCTCAGCAGAAGCTTAAGCAGCTGGGTTTCCTAAATGAAACGGCTACAGGAAAAATGACGCCTGCTACTAAAGAGGCAATTTTAGGCTTCCAGAAAAAGAATGACCTTAGTGCTAATGGTAAGTTAGACGATAAAACCTTTAGGAGAATTGTCTGGTTAGGCTATAGCAAGAACGGTATTAAGGGAATTTCTGGCGATGCAATTGTACGTGAAGCTTCAAAATACAAAGGTGTGCCCTATGTTTTTGGGGGCATAACGCCGAAGGGGTTTGATTGCTCTGGCTATGTACAATATGTATTTAAACAGCTACATGCAAGTTTACCGCGTACAGCGGATATTCAAGCTCAAGAAGGAGTTTTTCTAACTCAAAGCCAGCTTAAACCAGGAGATTTGGTTTTCTTTAGTACATATGAGGCTGGTGCTTCTCATGTGGGAATTTATGCTGGTAATGGTAAATTTTGGAATGCAACCTCTTCCAAAGGCATTATGCTTTGTGGTTTGAGGGATTATTATTGGGGAACAAGATATTATGGGGCCCGCCGTGTGTTGGTTAGCAATGGTGAGCCTGGTTTATAATAAATTTGGAGGATTTTTATGATTAGAGAAAAGCGCAATAAGGAAAAACTTGCAGCCTACTATAAAAAGTTTATGGAGGATGGAACTGTAGATCCTAATGTGCATCCCTGGATTGCTGAATCTTGGATGCGTTGCCGTGCGATGAATCTGCCTCATGAGACTATGCCTAAGATTAACAAGCTGTCTCGTACAGAAATTGCCGAGCATCAAAAGACTCATGAATATGTTGTAAAATTTGTTGATGGTTTATATGAACAAAATAAACAACATTTTAATGTACATAATTTGAGCATGATTCTTGTTGACGAGAATGGTTATGTTATTAAGAATTATGCTTTACCCTTCTTCCAAAGAGTTATTGAAGATATCCAAGGCATGCGTGTGCTGGAGGAGGATGTGGGAACCTCTAGTGTTAGCATTGCTCGTGAGCATAATACTCCCTTCTTGATGTTTGGTCCGGAAATGTGGATTAAGGATTGCCATTCTGGTGATGCTTGCAGTACTCCTATCTGTGTAGATGGAAAAATGCGCTATATTATCGCTTTCTTTTCTCTGGACCAAAATGATTTGCCCTACGATTTACTGGTTTCCTTGCTGTTAACCATGAAATATTCCATTGAACAACATTTGATGATGCTGGAGCGTTGGACCATAAACCAAATGATGATGGAGCAATTGCCTGTGTCCGTTTATTGGTTGGATAAAAATTCCAACATCAAATATTGCAATGAGCATGGCAAAAAACGCTTAGAGGGTAAGGAACGCATGCAAGATGTTTTCCTGAATTATGAACACATTCCCGTGAAGAAGGCTTTCCAAGGTGTGCCTACCTATCGTAGAGAAATTACCTGGATTACCCAAGATAGAACCTATGAGGATGTTACCACTGTTATGCCCATTAAGATTGGCAATGAAGTGGAAAGTGCTCTGATTATGTCTATGTCCATCGAAGACTTAAAGACCACTATTGCACATGCTACCGGTTATAGCAGTCGTTATAGTTTGTACAGCATGGTTGGTGAAACCACTGAGTTCTTAGCTTTACAACATAAGGCAAGCCGTATTGCTCGCACTGAGCACAATATCTTGTTACAAGGCGAACCTGGTACAGGTAAGCAACGTTTAGCTCACGGTATTCATCAAGCAAGTCCTCGTGCTGCAGCACCTTTGATTGCTGTACGTTGCACTAATGCTCCTTTGGCTGAATTGGAAGAAGAGTTCTTTGGTCATATGGATGGCGACCAAATGGTTGCAGGTAAACTGGAACTTTGCATCGGCGGCACTTTATTCTTGGATGAGGTTGAGAAGCTGCCGGTAGAAATGGGTGACCGTTTAGCAGATGCTTTAACTAAGGGTGTAGCTGTAAAAGGAAGCAAAGAATTGCGTCGCTATAATGTTCGTGTCATTGCAGCTTGTGATTCTAATCTGAAACGTTTAGCGGATAAGGGCCTGTTCTCTGAAAAGCTTTACGAGGTGGTTCTTGATACTACCATGCGTGTTCCGCCTCTGCGTGAACGCGTACATGATATTGAAATTATCGCAAATCATATTTTGGCAGAAATGTCCGCACAACATAATTTGCCTGCAAAACGTTTGGCTAAGGAAGCTGTTAGTTTGTTAATTAGTTGCAGTTGGCCTGGAAATATTAAACAATTGCAAGGCGTTATTGAACAAGCCTTCTTCCATACTCCGGGTAGCCTTATTGAAGCAGAAAATATTAAGCTTCCTGGAGACAAAACTTTGGAGAAATCCTGGAAGTACGACAAGGATGCTTTCATTGCGGCTTGGAAATCTGCAGGTGGCAATATCAGTAAATTGGCTGGTATGTTGGATGTAAGCCGCGTAACTTTGTATCGTTATCTGAAGAAATATGGTTTAGGTCCTAAAAACGAGGAGTAATATAAATGCGTTTAAGAAAAAAGCCTTGGATTGAAGAGGCTATGAAGGAGCTTCAGGACGAATATGTGCTAATGCACAACCTGGAGCAATATAAAGGACATTGGCAGGAAATGTTTCCTGGCAAACGTCTATGCCTAGAAATTGGCTGCGGAAAAGGTCGCTTTACTATTGGTATGGGCGAGCTTTATCCGGAAAAGGCATTTATAGGCATTGAAACTCAGCATGATATTGCTTATTATCCTGGCAAAATGGCGAAGGATAAGAAAATGGATAATGTACGTATTATCTGTGCTAATGCTGAAAATCTTTTAGAATGGTTCGAGCCTGGCGAAATCAAGGAACTTTATTTGAACTTTAGTGATCCTTGGCCAAAGGCAAGACATGCTAAGCGTCGTCTGACTCATCACAATTTTTTAGCTCTTTACAAAAAGCTGTTAGGTGAGGGGGGGCACCTGCGCTTTAAAACTGATAACAGAAGTCTCTTTGATTTTTCAGTAGAGGAATTTAAAGAATTTGGTTTAACCTTTATTGCTTTAAGCTATGATTTACATCATTCCGAGTATGAGAATCCTGTGCAAACCGAGTATGAGCAAAAATTCAGTGCATTGGGTACACCTATCAACTTCTGTGAGGTTGTGTTTTAATAATTAGAAGCATCTATTATACATTTAGGGATTATGGAAGTTTAAGAAATTCGAGGCGGGATAATGGATAAGAGCTTTTGGATTTTTAGAAATCCTAAACAAGCTATTTTCTGCATTATGGCAGTACTAATGGTCATTGGTGGTATCAATGTTTTTAGTGCTAGCTTTATTCAAGCTCAGGATATGTATGGCAACAGCTATTCTTTCCTTATACGCTATGTTATCTTTACGGCACTTGGTTTTGCTGTAATGCATGTTATGCGCAGGCTGGGCTATAAAAAGCTACTACAGCCAGAGCTTCTGTTTGGTATATATATTACAGTTGCTCTGATGATGATGGCGGTATTTGTTTTCCCTGCGGTAAAGGGTGCACATCGCTGGATTTTCCTACCGGGTTTGTCAATCCAGCCGTCAGAAGCAGCTAAGTTGGCTATTATCATGATTTGCGCTAGCTCTTTAGGGGAAATGCTTAAGCGTAAGGAACCTGTTCGTTTGTTTAAAGGTCGTTCTAGTAAAATTGTTATCTTAACGGTCATTTATTTCATACTTATATACTTTGAACCAGATCTGGGCACCGGTGCTATTGTTATGGGATTGATGCTGGGCATGTTCATAATTGCTGGCTTACCGAAAAATGAGATTGTAGGTATGCTTGGTATAGCATTAGTAGGCGCGATAGGGCTAACTATGGGTACTGCCTATAGACGTGAGCGTGTCATGGTTATGCTAGACCCATGGCGTGATCCCTTAGATAAGGGCTATCAAATGGTACAAGCGCAAATGGCTATTGGTTCCGGTGGCCTTTTTGGTACCCATTGGGGACAGGGAACTGGTAAATTTTTCTATCTGCCAGAAGCCCATACTGACTTTGCATTTGCAATCTTTAGTCAGGAAAATGGTTTTTTAGGTGTATTATTTGTATTTGTTCTCTTTATGCTTTTGGGCTATATATTTGCTTATATTGCTCTTCATGCTGCCGATGAGCAGGGTTTTTTACTGGCAAGTGGTGTAACCTTCCTAATTATAGGTCAAGCTGTTGCTAATATGGCTATGGTAGGTGGTTTGCTGCCTATCATAGGTGTTCCTTTAGTCTTCATAAGTTATGGTGGTAGCTCCATGCTTATTTCCATGGCAGCCATCGGTTTATTGCTTTCGGTTTATGATGAGAGCGTAAGACAGGAGAAGCGTAAAGTTATAGCACAGGAAGCACCTGAAAATAGACGTGAAGGCTTACAATTCACCTCTGATAGGAGGTGGAAATAATGTATAACAGATTTAGAAACCACGGTGCTTCTTTGAAGGAGTGCATGACTCGATATGTTTGGGTGTGCATTTTGGTGTTGCTTTTTGGTGGTTTAACTGTTGGCCGTTATGCATGGTTACAACTTGTTCGCGGCGAAGAACTGCGTAAGCGCTCCTATGATATGGCTACCAATAAAATTGTATCTCAACATCCAAGAGGGAAAATTGTGGATCGTGATGGTGCGGAGTTGGCAGTAAGTATCATGACTGGCTCACTTTATGCAGATCCTGAGGATATGGTAGATAAGCTAGCTACGACGAAAAATTTAAGTAATAGACGTGATGTGCGTAAGCTTGCTGCGCAGCTTCTAGCTCCTGTGCTAAAAATTAGTGAGGCGAAGCTTTTAGAAAAGTTTTCAGTTCCGGAAAGTCGTTTCCAATGGATAAAACGTTCACTGGAACCAAAGGAGGAACAAGCTGTTCGTAAGATTATTCGTGAAAATAGACTTCCTGGACTTCATTTTGAGATGGAAAGTAAGCGCTATTACACGAAAAAGAAAATGGCCGCTCAGGTTTTAGGTTTTGTAGGTATTGACGATAAGGGTGGTGCTGGCATTGAGCTCCAGTTGGATAAGGAGCTTAAGGGACGCAAAACTAGTCAACTACAAACCTTCAATAGCCGTCAGGATCGTATTTACGATGAATTTGTCAAGGATCCAGTAGAGGTTAAGCTTCCCACAGTATATCTAACTTTGGATAGTCATATGCAGTATGTTGTTGAGGCAGCTGTTGACAATGCTATGCTAGAGTATAATGCTGCAGGTGCAGCTGCAATTATTATGGATCCCTATACCGGAGAAATTCTGGCTATGGCTTCTCGTCCTACCTTCGACCCCAATAATATTGATGATTATTCCAGTGAAAGTTGGAATAATAAGGGCGTCTCCTTTATTTATGAACCAGGTTCTGTGTTTAAGCCTATTGTTGGTTGCATTGGTATGACTAATGGTGTTGTTGGCCCTAACACTGGTTTTTATGATAGTGGGCATATTACTGTTGCTGACCGTGTCTTTAGAAACTGGGATGGCGAAGGCTTGGGCAATATCTCCTTTACAGATGTTATTAAGTTCTCCAACAACGTTGGTATGATCAAGCTAGGCCAAATGATTGGTAAAAAGAGCATGGTTGAAGGGGCTAAGAACTTTGGCTTCGGTAATGATACAGGGGTTGATCTTCCCGGTGAAGAATCTGGTATTCTTTATGCTAAAGACATGTGGGACCCTGATCTAGCATCTTTTTCTATTGGACAAGGTATTGCAGTAACGCCTTTGCAAGAATTACGTGCAATTTGTGCTATTGCTAATGGCGGTGAGCTTGTTAAACCTTATATGATTAAGAAAATAGTCGATGCAGATGGAAATGTTATTCGTGAGGGTAAAAAAGAAGTCGTACGCAACGTAATTACTGAAAATGTCTCCTCACAAATGCGCATGATGATGGAAAAGGTAGTTAGTGAGGGCGGCGGTAAAAAGGCTGCTATCAAGGGTTATCGTATTGCCGGAAAAACTGGTACTGCAGAAAAGTTAGATCCTAATGGTGGCTATACTCCTGGTAAGTATATTGCTTCTTTCGTTGGCTTTGTACCAGCGGATAAGCCTAAATATGCTATGCTAGTCATGGTGGATACCCCTAAAGGTAGTCTCTTCTATGGTTCTCAGGTTTCTGCTCCTATTTTCCGCGATGTTTTGCAGCAAATTCTTGTACTTAAAGGTATCCAGCCTTCTTCTAGAGAGGGATTGCCTTCCTTAGAAGAAATGGATAAGCTTAGTGCGAAGCTTAGAAGCAAGCAGAAAGTTAAGCCATTGCCTAAGTTGGAAACTTTAGCTAATGGTAAGATTAAATTGCCTGCTTTTAAAGGTGTAGATATTCGCAAGGCTACAGAAATCCTTGAAGCTGGCAAACTGCGCTTACGTCCCTATGGTGAGGGTGAAGCCTATCAGCAAAAACCGTTGCCAGGCACAGAGGTTGATCCTAATACTACGGTAGAAATTTGGTTTAATTAGGTTTAACAAATAGCTTGCAATTAATATTTTTATAAGATATAATTAAGTTAATCTGATGTGGAACTGACGGATAAGTGGAATTAACCACGTGGACCACATTGCTGTTTAGCCGACCGTCTGGGCACTATGCCTAGACGGTCTATTTGTTTTTTTGACTGAGGGATAGAGAAAGATAATAAGCTTTTGCTTACAAGGAGGAGAAATCATGTTATCTGACATCGAGATTGCTCAACAATGTAAAATGGAGAAAATTACCGACATCGCTGCTAAGCTGGGAATTGCAGAAGAAGACATCGAAATGTATGGCCGTTATAAGGCAAAACTTTCTATGGACTTAATCCAACGTATGGAAACTGCACCTGCTGGCAAGCTGATTCTGGTTACTGCTATTACCCCGACCCCTGCTGGTGAAGGTAAGTCTACTACTACCGTTGGCTTAGCACAAGGTCTAGCTAAAATTGATAAAAAAGTTATTGTTGCTCTGCGTGAGCCTTCTTTAGGTCCTGTTTTCGGTATCAAAGGCGGTGCTGCTGGTGGCGGTTATGCACAAGTTGTGCCTATGGAAGATATCAACCTGCATTTTACCGGTGACTTCCACGCTATTACCTCTGCACATATGCTGTTAGCTGCAATGCTTGATAACCATATTCAACAAGGTAATGCCTTAAATATTGATCCTCGTCGTATCTGCTGGAAACGTGTTGTAGATATGAACGACCGCGAACTGCGTCAAATTGTAGTTGGCTTAGGCGGCAAGGTTAATGGTGTTCCTCGTCAAGATGGCTTTGATATTACTGTTGCTTCTGAAATTATGGCTATTCTCTGCCTGGCAACTAGCTTGCGCGACCTGAAGGAACGTCTGGCCCGTATTATCGTTGCTTATGATTATGCAGGTCAACCTGTAACTGCAGGCCAAATCAAAGCTCAAGGTGCTATGGCTGCTCTGCTGAAGGACGCAATTAAACCTAACCTGGTTCAAACTTTAGAGCATGTCCCCGCAATTATTCACGGTGGTCCTTTTGCGAATATTGCTCATGGTTGTAACTCCATCATGGCAACTAAGACTGCTATGAAACTGGCTGACTATACCATTACTGAAGCTGGCTTTGGTGCAGACCTGGGCGCTGAAAAATTCTTTGATATTAAATGCCGTTATGCTGGCCTGAAACCTGATGCTGTTGTTATCGTAGCAACTGTTCGTGCTTTGAAAATGCATGGTGGCGTTCCTAAAACTGAGTTAAAGACTCCTAATGTTGCTGCAGTAAAAGCTGGTATGAGTAACTTAGAAAAACATATTGAAAACGTTAAGAAATATGGTGTTCCTGCAGTTGTAGCAATTAACCGCTTTGAACAAGATACTGTAGAAGAATTGGAAGCAGTACGTGAACATTGCGCTAAACATGGCGTAAATGTTGCTTTGTCCGAAGTATTCGCTAAAGGCGGCGAAGGCGGTATTGAATTGGCAAAAGAAGTTGTTCGCCTGGCAGAAAGCGGCGAAGCAAACTTTGCTCCTTTGTATCCTAGCGAAATGTCCTTAAAGGATAAGATTTTGACCATTGCTAAAGAAATCTATGGTGCTGCTGATGTTATTTATAGCAAGAATGCAGAAAAATCTTTGAAAGAATTCACTGAAATGGGTTTTGGCAATCTGCCTATTTGCATGGCTAAGACTCAATACTCCTTCTCTGATGATGCTGCTCTTTTAGGTGCTCCTAGCGGCTTCACTCTGAATATTAAAGAATGCCGTATCTCTGCCGGTGCTGGCTTCGTAGTAGTTCTGACTGGTGATATCATGACCATGCCTGGTCTGCCTAAAGTACCTTCTGCTGAAAAAATCGACGTTAGCGATGACGGCATTATCAGCGGCTTGTTCTAATATTAAACTCTACTAAAAGCACCATCTGGAACTTTTAGCGAGTTTTAAGAAAGGTTAACAATGAATATGGAAACTTTGTTAATGAAAGGAAAACCTGTAGCTGATGTCTACAGAGAAGCTATATCTGCTAAAATTAAAGCGGCAAAAGAAAATGGTGTTATAGTAACCCTAGCTATTGTGGTAGTGGGTAATGATCCTGCTTCTCATGTCTATAAAGGACGCTTGGTTAAGCTGATTGAAAGTCTTGGCGGTGCAGCAAAGCTGGTAGAACTGCCTGAAGAAACTACCCAGGAAGAAGCTATTAATGCTATCAAGAAATTAAACCGTAATCGTTATGTGCATGGTATTCTTCCTATGATGCCTATGCCCAAACACATCAATGATGATGCGGTGGGGGCAGCAATTTCTCCTAATAAGGATGTTGATTGCTTGGCTCCTGTTAATTCTGGTGAGCTGTTCCTAGGAAGAAGTAAATGGGCTCCATGTACTCCTCGTTCTTGCATGGCTATTTTAGCTCATTATGGTATTGATCTAAATGGCAAGCATGCGGTTGTCATCGGTCGCAGTAATGTTGTTGGCAAGCCTGTTGCTAATCTGCTTTTAGCACAAAATGCTACCGTTACTATCTGCCATTCTCGTACTAAAAATCTTCCGGAAATCCTGAAAACTGCTGATGTAATTGTAGCAGCAGTTGGTAAGGCTTGCTTTGTTAAGCCGGAAATGGTAAAAGAGGGCGTTGTAATTGTGGATGTTGGCATTAACTCTGTGGATGGCAAGCTGATGGGTGACGTTGATCCTGCTGTTGCTGAAAAAGCATCTGCTTTCACTCCTGTACCTGGTGGTGTAGGTGTTGTAAGCAATATGATGGTTATGGAGTGCTTGACACGTCATCAGTAAAATATTAAAATAAGAGTGTCTAGAGGTATATCTAGGCACTCTTTATTAATTTTGTAAGGATTTGAGACTATATGAGATTTTTCTGGTTGCTTTTGTGCCTAATAATGGTTGCTATTATTTGGGGGAATTCCTTTATGCCTGGAGATGAATCCATGCGCATGAGTGGAATCATAACAACTTTTTTAAATACCATTGGCGATGCTCTCAGTATTACCTTTAACTGGGATGTAGAACGGGTAGTGCGCAAGCTAGGGCACTTCTTTGAGTTCGCTTTTTTAGGTTGGCTTTTGTGCCGTACCTATGATGAATTTCATATTGGCCATCGTACCTCCACTGGCTATATTTTCTTCCTTTGCTTGTTTGTAGCAGTTGTGGATGAATATATTCAATTCTTTTCTCCGGGAAGAACCTCTTTAGTTAAAGATATTCTTCTGGATTTTAGTGGTGCCTTTTGTGCTTGGCTCAGCGTTCGTTTTTGGGATTGGGCAAAGATTTAAAGCTTATCGGCTAGTTTTTCTAGCCGATTTTTATTTTTTTATAGGCTTTTAATAAAATTTATGGTAAAATAAAAAAGTATTTTTTATGTATATGCTTGTAAACAAATAAAATATAAGAATCGTTTAATAGGAGTGAAAATATGGATACACAGGAAAAGAAACCTATTCCGAAATTAATAGAAATAGAAAATACCCAGGATAGATATCGTTGGGTAGCAATGACGGCCATGCTTTTAGCTATCAGTATTATTTTACATACAGTTTCTCCTCAATTAGGTCCTGTTACTCCTAACTGGGGTATTGCCATGTATAGCGTTGTACTGAATGTTACGAATTTAACCTTGAAGCAAGCTATGGGTGTAGGCTTTATTGCTGGTGTTATCATAGTTCCTTCTTCTAAATCCGCTTTCCCTTTGGGCAATCTTGCCAGTGATTTCATGGGGGCAACTATTTGCTGGACGATGCTAAAGGCTATGACCTGTGTAGGATTGAAAAAATGGAGACTTCGTCCTTTGGTTAGTGGCTTTTGTGCTACCATGGCTAGCGGTGGTACCTTTACTTTAATTTTAATTTTTGTTTTAAATTTACCCATTAAAGTATGGTTCGTTGGTATGCTGCCTGTAGTTGCTATGGTTGCTGCAGTTAACTGTCTCATTACACAGGTTCTTACTGCTCCTGTAAAAAGATTATTCTACGTACAGGAGGAAGA
>JAKSOK010000030.1 GCA_024405615.1 Phascolarctobacterium sp. | reverse complement strand
GTAACTTTGCCATTTTCAAGATTGATAAAGTTGTCTATCTTTTCATCTGGAGATGTTTCTCCTAAAACCGTAGAAGTAATGCTTCCCTTACCGGAAGTACCACCAATTAGCTTATACTCACGTTCAGAAGCAGCAATGGTAGCAATACCCTCATTTGCTGTTAAACGCGTATGACGAACAGAGGTAACATCGCCAGCAACAGTTACCTGATTATTCAAAGTCATATTATTGTTCAATTTAGGATCAGTCCAAAGAGCAATCACGGAATGATTATAAACATCTGCTAAAGCATTATAATCTAAGCGGGACATAACCCCTTCTTCTTTGACACCAGCATAAACATTTACATCATTATTGCCCCATACTGTATTACCACTGTTGATAGTAATCTTATTATTACGATTAAAGTGTGTCGTATTAGCTGAAGAAACTGAACCAATAGCTGCACCTTGAACATCTGCAGTAGCCTTTAGATTAACATCAGTCATATCATAAGCAGCTAAAGTTACATCTTTATCTGCATTCTTAGAAACAATAGAACTATTATTTCCCAATTCAATACTATTATTATAGGTAATAGCTTCATCGCTAGAAGTGAAAGAGCCTGTTGCTACACCAGCACTTTTGATTTTATTAATATCATTGATATTACCTTCAGTATAGGCAGCAATGGCTATTTCGCCTTCATGGCCTTCGGTAACTAACTGCGCATTATTCAAAACAATCTTTGCATTATACTCAGAAGTATCAGATAATGAACCACTTTCTGCTGTCGCTGCACCGTATCCACTAGCATCCAAATCCAACTTTTTATCAATGATATTAGCAGCAGTAACAGTCAGCTCTTTGTCTGTAGTTAGTTTTGCATTTTCAAGTGTTACTGTAGCATTTTCAGTATCTTCATTGTCCAAGGTTGAACCGCTATAACCAACTAAAGTAGCCTTTGTAGCATCTACATGGGTGTCTATTTTATTTTTATTAATAGAGCTAATGTTTGCCTTACCAGTTAAATTCCAATCACCATTAATATTAACATCAGTATTAAGTTCATACTCATCCGACGTAGCACTTGCGAATGACAATCCAGCTATAGCAAAACCTAAACCGTCAACCAATTCATCCGTTGCCAGTTCAGTATTAGCAACAATTTCCAAATCTTTAATTTTGCTTTCTGCATTAGCATTGGCGTTAACTTTAGTATTTAATTTGCTTAACCCTTCACCAGAAGTGATACCAAAAGATACACCATTAATATCAAAACCAGTAATATCTGTTTTTACCAGTACTTGCTGATCAGCCTTTAGGATTACTTTATTTGCACTCAAAGCAGCATTACTATTTAAAGTAGCATTTGTATTTAATTCCGCTTCACCATAGTTTATAGCTAAAGATCCAGCAGAGCCAGTCACAGCAATCATATTCGCTGTAACATTAGCAGCGTTATTATTTTTAGAAACTAAAGCAGAAGCATTAATAGTATCTGTGCCAATTACTTTGCTAGAAGCATCTAATTCTACTGTAGAATCGCCAGTTGCAGTAGCATAGGTAGTAGCAACACCTAAGGTTCCTACTCCCACAGCTACACTTCCTGTATTAGAAATTACTTTAGGGGTTAGCGTAGAGCTTATGTCTACCCTACCACCACTAATAGTAGTACCTTTTACATTAACAGTGCTATCTCCATCATCTCTAGAAGAAACAAAGACGCCATTCAGACCTGCTAAACCACCCGCACCAGCTACAGACATATTATCCAATATATTATTCTTAATAGCAGCCACAGATATTGTTGCCTTTTTATCAGCACTACCGTTTATATCATCAGTATTTTTTAAGGTACTATTTTCTAGTTTAACCTCCACATCATTATCGTTCGTAGTACGGCTAATCATAATACCGCCACCATAGGAGCTAACGGACAAACCTATAGCCTGCATTTCTGTATCAGTATTATTCTTAGCCTCAATAGCAATAGCTTTTTTACCTGTAATAACACTGTTGTTCTTTACAGTGATACTATTATCACCCTTGTTTGACACAAAGCCATAAGCACCATTAATAGCTGTCGTTGCAGCGACTGCTCCCTGGTAAACTTCACCTTTAACCTCACCATCAGTTAAAGTTTTAACTGTAGCTTTATTTTCTGCCTCAAGAACTGATTTGTCGATAAGGATTGAGTTAACGTCTTTATTTTTCAAAACATTTACAGCTAAGCCACCAGCAGCCACACCAGCACCACCAGCCGTAATAATTCTTTGATTAGCATCTGTTGTAGCATGAGTTATGACATCAATATTTTTTGCTAACAAAGTAGAACCTTTGATATTAATGTTGACACCTTCACCTTCAACAGAGCGTGTCTTTAAGGAAAACTTTTCAGCAGTAGTATAATCTTCACCTTTACCCTTTTGGATATATTTATTAAACTTGGCAGAACTGGTAGTATTTTGAGAATCAATTGCACTATTGCCCTGCTCAATACCGCCACTAATATCAGCTTTAGAGGCATCGCCGTTGCCTTTACCTTTATGCTCGTCCTTATTTTCTACAACAGAATCATCATAGGTCTCATCAGCGTCATCTTTAATGGTGGTAATCATCATGCTGGCACCTACGCCACCAAATAAACCACCGGCAGCAGCAACAGCATTCATGTTAACGTGTCTGTCCTCAATAGCCTCAACATCAATCTTTTCACTTGCATAAACATGGCTATTATTAATATTATTGGCTACAGCATTATCAATAAGATTAACATCTAAGCCAAAAGAAACACCTACTGCGCCTACAGAAGCCTCCACGTTAATATAGTTAGCGTGCATTTCATCCTTAGCAGTTTGAGTATAATTTTTAGCTTTTATTGTTTCCGTACCAATATTAGAATTAATAAGCTTTGCAGATACATGTTCGTCAATATTGTTACCACCTAAAATAACAGCTGCAGCTGCACCCTTAGGATCAATAGCCAGACTAAGATTTGCAGCCTCCTGAAGCATATTAGTAGTATGTTCTGCTTTAAGCTCATCTTCAGCAGTACCATCACTATAATGTGCAATGGTACTATTTTCTATGATTGCTTCCGTGCTAGAGGTATCATCAACCACCAAGAAATCCAAACCTGCAGCTACGCTAACGCCCGAACCAGCAGCAAGGCTCAAAGCATTTGTTGTCAATAACAGATCATTATCCTGCTTAGCATCTACGGAGAATCCATTATTAGTACCTTTGACATTCTTAACATAAGCATTAGTTGCATTAGTCAAATTGGCAACTGTAATATTTCCCGCACCTGAAATAGCTAATGCTCCACCACCATTTACAGCTATACCAACAGCATTAACCTTTAGAGCAGATTTGGCATCAGCATTAACCTTAAGCTTATTGGCATTAATGGTTGCTTGGTTATTCTCGCTAGCACCGCTAATACCTGCCTCTACTAAACGAGAGCGCACTAAATTATCACTGGCAATACCAATGCCAGCGCCAGCAGGTGCACCGCTTAAGAGTACTCCCGCTGCACCACCTACACTAAGGCTCTTAGTGAAATCAGTTGCCAATACTGCTACGTCCTGATTTGCAGCCGCAGATTTTTGTGCGCCACTATTTATATTACTATTTGCGATATTAGCCTTAGTAGCGCCAGCCAGCTTATTAGCGACAATAGTTCCTGCACCTGCCGCAAAGCTTTCACCACCTGCTGCACCAGCTACAGTTACCATTACATTATCTAATTCATGACGTCCATCAGCAGCAACAACAAGACCAGTATGTTTTTCTTCAGTATAAGTTTCATTTGCTTTTTCTTTACGAGCTGCCTCCGCACTATCATGTACAGAAACACCAGTAGCGTCGCCTTCTGCTGTAATCTCGGCATTTTCTACCAATGCATTAGTAGAGCCAAGGATTTCATTATAGGCAACAGAAAGACCTACACCAGCAGCACCACCAAAGGACAAGCTCAGTTCACCACCAAAATTGCGTAACTTCTCTTTGCTATAGCTAAGAACCCCAACGTTACCTGTCGTAGTGAGATTTGTATTATTATTACTATCTCCCATAATAGCACTAGTGTTATTATTCAGCATATTAACAAGAACACTACCACCTAAAGTGAAGCCAGCACCAACTTCAGCACCAGCACCAACGGACAGCAAATCCTGCTTAGAATTTGCTTTAACAAGAGCATCCTGCAAATAATAATTACCGCCCTCCAGCTGTGCCAAAGTATCATCATACATATAGTTTTCCGAAGCAGCTACACCAAAGGCCATACCACCAAAGTTACCAGCAATAACGCCAGATACAACGCTAACATTAGTAATTGAGTCTGCTTCTATATTCAAAGAACCTTGCTTATTATTAGTATTATTTACATTAGCATCCACAACAGTTGCAGTTGTAGATTTTTTAACAATATCCGTAGCATTGGCACCTTCGAAAGCAAATTTACCAGAAGTCAAAGCCGCACCAAAAGAAACGGTAGTTAAAGTTGAGGTATCATCAGCCTTAATATCAAGCTTTGCTTTATCTGTGGTATTAATTTCATAACCATAAAGAGAAGCTCTATTAGTCTGGTTCTTGCCATCACTAACTATCTCATCATTATCATTTACAAACCATAAATCACCTAATTGGTTATAGGCAAAGGAACCACCAGCTGCTACGCCCTTACCTACACTCAAACCACCAGCTGCAGCAACTGAAGTGCTATTATCTTTACTATTAATTTGAAGTTCATCTATATTGGTAAGCTTATTATCTTTTCCTGCACTACTAACAACAGCTTCTACATCATTATGGCCAACATTAGCGGCAATAGAACCATTAGCAGCCGCTTTATCAGTAGATACCCCTACACCCATAGCAATGCCGTAAATTCTAGCTGTATCATCAGCCAAAACTTTGAGTTTAGTTGTATCTGTTGTTGCAGCAGTTGTTAAATCTGTATCTTGCAAATATGCACCCGTATTAGTGTTCATATAGTTGTAAGTAAAGTCTAAGCCAAAAGCTTTTTTACCCACACTAACCATACCAGCTACATCTATTACCTTATTTGTATTTAAAGCCTCAATATCAACACCCTTGCTAACCAGAGTACTATTGTCAATACGGCTTATAACATCATTGTTCAACACACCAATAACAGCAGAACCGCTACCGGATACACCACCACCTGTACCATTTGCACCTGCAGCAACACCCACCATTAAGCTATTGCTTTTGGCAATATTTACTAAAGGATTAGAATCTGTTGTAACACCAGTATTACCTGTAGTGGTAATAGTAGCCCCCTTTATATGAGCATTATAATCATTATCTAAGCTACTGAATACTACCGCTGCGCCACCAGCTTTACTATCATCGCTAGGACCACCTGCAGCAATCTCTAAAGCTGCAGTAACAATAGTATTTCCACGCCCTTGAATGCCTTCATCCAGGTAAACATTATCCGCCAGCTTCCATTCAATTTCCTGCTTATCAGCTTCTAAAGCTTGTTTTTCCTGCTCCAGAGTATCTAATTCTCTTTGAAGCTTCTCTTTCTTATCTGCATCTTTTTCAGCGTCAATTTCATCATGTTTAGCTTTTATGGCTTTATTTTTGTCAGAAATGTCATTTTCAACTTTAGTCTTTTGAACAGTGAGTTCATCAGAATCATAATAAGCTCCGGACTGCGCATCTTTAATATAATCATTGCCAGTAACCTCAACACCACGTTGCGCTAAAGCTTCCATATGAGAATTTGCGCTAGACATTTTCTCATCATTAGCTAAATTCTCCACGTAAGCTGCAGCAATGTCCAAAACGGCATTATCATTAGCCTTAAGGTTTGCTTGAACATCGTTGTTGATTCTGGTCATAGCAGCTACACCCTGGAAGTTCTTAGACTCCTCAGATGTACTAAAGCCTAACCCCATACCAACACTAATTTGCGTTAAATTAGTTTGAGCATAGTTTTTGAAGGCGCCGTTAACATAATATTGTCCATCAATAATATCCGCATGCACTATATTGTCAAGAGAAGTCCAGGCAGCAGTTAAGCCTATTGAAGCAGCACTTTGTCCACCAAAGCTAGCTATGGTATTCATGCCACCAGTAGCCTGTAAATCCTTGTTTAAAGCAGTATTGGTTAAGCTTGCCTCAGTCTTTCGATGTTTTACATTAACCTTATTATTTTGCAGTAAAGCATTAGTATGTGACTCACCAACAGTTACAGAAGCACCTACAGCTCCAGACTTGATTTGTGTTTTATCGTTCAAAGACAAGCCAACAGCGGCACCAACAGAAACAACTGCGCCATCACGGCTTGCTTTATTATCAAGCTTACTGATATTCTCTAAAGTGCTATTTTTAACAGTACTTGTTACATAGGTATTCAAAATATTGATACCTGCTTGCCCAGTGGCTGCATAGGTCTGCTTACCCTCATTTTTTGCCTGCGTGGTTTTATTCCAATTAAAGGATGCGCCGCCACCAATAGCATAAGCACCGCTACTATCCTCTGCAACATTCTCCACCTGGCTAACAGGTTTAGCAGAGGAATAACTGCTAATAGTTATTCCATCAAGCACAGAGCCAGTAATCGCATCGATATCATTGATTGCTGCACTAGCAGAAGCCGCCAAAGTAAATTTAGGAAACTCCATGCCCGCCTGAGGATTAGTACTAGTTTGATCTGTAGGCTTAGGCTGCCAGCCAACAGGATCACTAAATATTCTCTTGGCAAGAGCACTATCAATCATACCAGCTAAATTAGCTATACGGTTTACATTATTAGTAACCAGATCGCCAATTTTATTACCAAGTGTTTGACCATCAGCATCAGAATTCATAGAAATTCCTATATCCGCGGTAACATTGGTAATAAAGCCACTGGTATTAGCATTAGACTTAAAGCTATCGGTTTTTATTGAGCCTAAATTAGAGGAGGCTGCAGTATAGTAGCCCGCCCGTTCATCTTTAGACAAATTACCCTTCTTAGCAATTACTTTCTTAGCTCTAGTTTCTTCATCATCCTGCTTATCCTTATCTGCAGCATCCTTATTAAACTTGACATTACTATCCATAGTAGCCAAATCTTCATTATCTGCCACAAGCACTAAATTGTTCCTGGAAATATTAACAGCACCAACAGCTGCGCCAACGCCACCTGTGGCCCCCATAGAGAGGCCGCCTGTTACATTAACGACACGAGTGTCATTAATACCCTCCAAAGTAATAGCTTCAGCTTCAAGCTTAGCCTGATCATCTACAAATAGCACATCATTGCTGTGACCCTGTAAATAGGTAAAGTTACCCTCTAAACCTATTCCGCTGCTCATAGGGAAGCCTACATTAATGCCAACCTGCATTATCTTAGAATCAGCTTTTCCTTGCAATGAATTATCAGCCTTAATGCTAGCTCCAGCACCTACTACCGTCAAAGCATTGTTATCTACAAAGTGGGTACCAATAACAGCTGAACCTACACCTTTGTCGCCACCACCACTAGGCATGATCGTTCCGTCTATATTAACAACGTCTGCATTAGCCTTTGTACTCACAGTAATGTTATTTTTACCAGCTTCAGTACCTATAGCTTTCACACTAACATTGCGACCAATATTAACATTAGCCTTGTTTACTAAATCTGTATAACCAAAGGTAATAGCACCGCCAACCTTTGCACCATCCTGATGTTCAGGAGAACTACTTAAACCAGCTGTTACGGATTTTGCAAAGAAATTGCCATAGCTATTAGTATCAACAAACTCCATAGCATTGCCAACAATGCCAAAGGAATTAGAAGTAGCATCCATAAGGTCAACTACTCCTGTAGTAAACTTATCCCACCAATCTCGCTTTTCTTTAGTGTCAAATTCAACAACATAGCTCTTATCTTTATAAGTAAAGCTAAATTTCCCCTCTTTTTCCGTATTAATAAAATCATTTAGGCTTGAGGCTTCATTATTAGCCTTCATATCCTCCACAAGCTTAGCATAACCATTTTCATTATCAGCGTATTCAGGTTTAAGCTTACCATCCTTATCCAGCATCTGCTCATACTGATTTTCAACCTCCTGTTGAAGGCTGTTAATGTAACCTTCCAAAGCAGTCCAGGTCTCATCATCAATACCATAATGAGTCTCGCTTTTATCCTTAAGATTATCAAAAGAGGTTTTTACATTGTCGACAGTCTTACGTAAGCCCTTCTTCATGGTTTGAACACGTTGATAATCTACAATGGTCTCACTAGCAATATTTACATTGCCCTCGTTTGCTGTGAGTTGTGCCCTTGACACACTATCTCCCGTGCCCACAGAACCAGCAATATTCACATTCGCGTCATTTTCCACCTGGCCAACTAAAACTGAGCCATTGAAAAGTATTGACGCTGGAGTTTTTCCTTCAGGATCAGCTTTTTGATAATTATTACTAGTACCTGAAGCACCTACAAAGATATCACCTACATCAATAGTGCTCTTTACATTAAGATTGCCGGCACCAGTATACCCAGCCTCAATATTGGCAGTATTGGCAATATTCACGTTAACTTTATTAGTTTCCTCAACATCAGCAACAGTAATACCTGCAGCTAAAGCTTTACCAAGCTCAACGGCAGCACCGGACTGTGAAGTTAAAAGATAACTATCTGCAAGATTTTGAAAACCACTAATTTTCTTGAAGGTAACAGCATTTAACCCCTTGGCTAGCTTTTGTACACTTGTATTAAATAAAGAAGAGTCCTTTAGTGTCTTTGCAATAACAGCCCCAAATCTAGAAGATCCATCGGTATTGGATGCGGTAAAAGTGTTATGGGTATAGTTGCTGTTAGCCAAAATCTCCACATCAGCATTACTTCTAATCAGCTTACTTTTAACATTATTAGTTGCCGTGCTACTGTAATCAGCGAAGCCTATAGCTAAAGTAACAGCAGAAGAATCCTTACCAGCGACAGTAGTAGTGCCTACAAAGTCATTTTCTGCATTAGCTTGCAAGGTCATAGCCTTGGCAGAGGTCAAGCTTGCAGCTTCTTCAACATTTAAAGTAGCATTATTATGGCCCTCTAACACAGTAACGCCAAATTCAAAAAGTCCGGCACCAGCAACAGCATTTTTAGCATTAAGTAAAGTATTTGCCAATGCCTCTACATTCGTAGTACCAGCACTTTCCAAAGTACCACTAATATTAACATGGGCATCAGTGGTCGCGGAGCCATAAATAACAGCACCACCAGGAATAGCAGATAAATTGTTTTTCTCCTTATTAAAGAAAGCATCCGCAATTAATTTCACAGCAAGATTATTACCCGCAGACGCACCTAAATTTACCGTATCAGAAGCATACGCCCTAACATTCAAGGTTTTGTATTTGGCGGTTTCACTTGTATAATAAGGAGTAATGGCAATATAATCAAATTCTGGGATTTCACTAGTAGCCCTTAAAACACTACCAGCACCAATATTAACCTCGGCTGTACTCTTTAAAACGCCGTAGTTAACATCCATACCATTAAATAAAAGATTGGCAATTTCACTGGTAATGCCCTCTGCAGACCAGAAGCTATTATTATTGGAATTATAGTTATTAAATGATCTAGCTTCAACGTTTACCCTGTCGCCCTCTATGGTCGTATGAGTACCAGTTGTAGCCCCATCATCAGAAATATTAACCTTGGCAGTTAAATTCACCTTACTGCCCCAGGCTAAGCGTGGATTAGTAGCTTCTCCATGTTGAGAATATTTTTGTTTGTACTCTTCCTCTGTTATACTCTCCCCGTTAATAAAATAGGCAGTAGTACCATCAGTTTTTTGATAGCTTAATGTAGAAGCATTATTTAAAACAGTTGCTGTCACATCAGCAGCCTTAACAGCTTCAATATGAGCACCACCTGAAATATTAACCTCAGCTTTTACCTCTTCAGTACTATAGCCGCTAGTAGCACCTTTAGAAGTTTCCATGTAGTCTTGTTCTGCAGCCAACACTATATTACCAGGATTAGCATCATCTTTAACAAATGCCAGCTTTGTTAAACCTGCTTCCGTCTTTTGAGCATCGCTCAGATTTACAATATTCTCAAATTCTATGACACCAGTTTTAAGCACTGCAGCTTGGCTAGCACCAGCTTCTTTACCAACATTAATAGTTGCAGCTTTTAAGTTGATATCGTTTATTGTATTAAGCTTGCCATTAACAGTAATAGTGCCATCCTTGTTAACGGGAATAGCTACATTAGAAATAGCTTTAATATCAGCATCACTAATATTATCAGCTGTAAGACTAGTTATATTTTTGTCATTCCACCATTGTGTAGTTGGAGTCACAACAGTCAAACTACCAGCGTTAATAACGCCAGAAGCACCCACAACCATTCCCTCTTTACTCAGGAAATATAAGTCTCCACCAATTTTATTATCACGAATAGCATTTACAGTACCATTTATATCAATTCTATTATTTACGAAGTTTAAGAGTTTTGTAGGATCATCGGAGCTAGGTGTAGTGCCATACTTATTGAAATGCATATTAGCAGTATGACCTTGAGATACAGAGAACTTATCAAAGGTGTTTACAGCCACCTGGCCCTTTACAGTACCCGCATAAATATCGGTCATGCTACCACTAGTATTAATTTTAGGCGCACTACTCCCTGTACCAGTAATTTCTGTAGCTTCACCTAGCTTTGGTATAGCTGCATATCCCAAAGCCAACAGTGACATGCCTATTTTTCGCACCCATTCCCTGGTTTTCAGGCTCCTATCTTTGCTTTCACTTTTCTCTTGTTTTCTTGTATATTTCCTAAAAATACTCATAACCTTCACCTGCTTCGTAAACACTTTTTAACATAAGAAAACTTAACTTATTACCTATATATATTATAGCACCTTGACCTATTAAGTACAATATAAACATATTCTCTCAGCATTCTTCGGTATAATCAGCACTCTAAATTGATAATAAAAAAACAGGAGTTAGACTACATTAGCGTAGCCAACTCCTGTATTGTATTTTTCTGCATTATTCCTCAACATGAGTGCAAAGAAGATATATTAGCGCCCCTTTATTTCTTCTTTGTCAAATTTTTGAGAAAATCTCTAGTAGAACGTTTAACCATACCATGAACATCGTTTTCCTCAGAGCGATGACGATTATCATTGCTCTTAGCTATTACTGTTCCATCGATAGGATCTACTACACTATAGGTTAAATTAATTTCGCAATTATCGCGCCAACGTTCAGGAACCCATTCCTTAACTTTTCTTTGAATTTTTGTCTTAACCCATTTATGCTTGGATTTGTCCCAAATTTCAACTTCTTCTTCTTTGGTGCGTTCTGTCCAATAGCCAGGCACTAAATCCTGATAAGAGCCCATTTGTTCAACTGTAACCTTTAGCTCTAGGGTAGAAGGCATTTTAGCGCTATGGTTAGAAGGAGTATTTTCATTGCCAGTGCGACCATCTGCGATTACCAGTTTTGCCTTACCACCGGCTTCATAAAGGCCACCCATAACTAAATCTTCTGCATGAGTGCAAACTTGATAGTCATCGTTTTTAGCAACACTATTGTTATCAATAGCAATAACTTTTACAGCTTGCAGGGCGTTCATGCTATAAGTAGGATTCAGATAAAAAGACGGAGCTGCCCAGGCAATTGTTGATGCAGCCAAGGTTAAGACACCCGCAGCTAAACTAGTTAATAATTTTTTCATATTTACATTCTCCGATATTTTTTAGAATTGACCGCTTACCATAAAATGCAATTTAACACTGGAAGGTTCTTTGTGGCCATCATCAAAGTGCTTCTTCAAAGGAACACCCATGGTCAAATTTGCATAAATGCTTTTAGCTATATCAGCTTTAATACCGATACCTGTGCTAACGAGCGCTTCGTTTACATTAGAGGATTCTGCATCTTCTCCAAATAATTGTCCATAATCCAGGAAAGTAAAAGCTTTAATAGTCTTTTTCTCATTTAAAGGCACTGCATATTCTACGCTCAGATTTATACCCTTGTCGGCACCTCTAAAATTCTCTTCATAGCCACGAACGCTATTTGCGCCGCCAATATAGAATTGACGAGCACTAGGAACGTTATCTTTACTACTCCATTGAGCCTCACCACGAGCACTAATGCTTTGTCCATGAGCATAAGCCTTTTGGTAGAAGCCATTGGTTTTAAAAATGCCATAAGTTTCGCTATCATTATGCACGTCAGATTTTGCTCTGCCCAACATTATACCGTGCTTTTGATAGAAGACATGACTGTTACCATAGTTAGTCATAGCAAAGCCTACAAGAGCATCATTGATCTTATCTTCAACAATGCGTACAGCAGTAGAGCCAGTACGGAAATCAGTGGATGATTTTTGATGATTCATTTCCAGCACAGCTTCACTACGTGTTTTTTCATTAATTATCCATGGCTGAGTTATACCTAAGCTTACGGAGTTAGAATGACCTTTAATCATATCTTTGTATTCGCCTTTGACGGTCTTCACGCTGTTGGTGTTATAGCCTACATTCATTTTGGTACCACTACGGCCTAGACTATGACTATAGCTACTTGTAACGGCCTTAGAGCCTCTACTGTTAACACTACCAACAGTTAAAGCATCTCTACTGCCGCTAACGCTTTTTGCGGTAAAGAAGACACCTTCGCGAATTTCGCCATTGTTCTTATTACCGGAATTGTCTACAAAAACATTCCAGGTATATTGCTCAGGCTCATAAGCAGTAATTACATAATCAGTGGTGCCAGGCTTTTGTCCAGCATGCATGAGAATGCGTAGCTGAACGTCATTAGTAGCATTGAAGCGCAAGAGATTTGTGTTCAATTCGTTAATATTAGTAACTTGTCCATTAGCTAATTTAACACGTTTTTTAATATAGCTATCCTTGGTCCAATTATTATTAATAACGGAAACATCACCAGTTTTGCCTTCAACAAGAGTGATTTTTACAGTCCCATCTTTAATAGTTTGCTGTAACAAAAACGCTTTACAGGTAATATGCCCTTTTTGAGCGTACAAATCATTAATACGCTCTACAGCTTTGTACAAATCGTTAACAGTTACCTCTTTATCTTCGTAATCTTTGGTAATAGTTTTGATTTCATCAGCTGTTAAAACTACAGATGCGTCAGTCACTAATTTCTTAAGCTTAAACTTAATTTCTTTAACATCAGGGGTTGGGGTTTTAGAAGTATCCGTACCTTCAACTTTTGCAGTCTTATTTTTTTGATCCTTGGCAATTTTCATTGCTTCCCGTTCACGTTCGATATAATCATTTAAACGGTTCATTTGAACACCAGCATTTACTTCTGCTAATCTTTCATCAGGTATAGGTGGTGCTGCGTTAACCTGTACACTATTTAACATCAAACCTGTCATTGCCAATATTAATAGCTTTTTTTTCATAATCTAATCCTTTCGCAAGAACTCTAAGACAAAAACCGCTTCATTATATTCATAAATTA
>JAKSOK010000003.1 GCA_024405615.1 Phascolarctobacterium sp. | reverse complement strand
TTCCGGAAAGCGATAGTAGATGTAAACAATACACAGCAGTACAGATATTGCCTGGGAAATAACTAAAGCAACTGCACTGCCAGGAACGCCCCAACCACAATAAATAATGAAAATCAAAGCCAAAACAATATTAATAACTGATGCTACTATCAAAGCATATAACGGTGTTTTACTATCGCCTAAAGAACGCATAACTCCGGATAGAAGATTATAACCCATCATAGCAAAAAGGCCGTCTGATATAATCATAACATAACTCTTCGCATCAGCATAAATCTCCTGAGGCAAATTCATCATCATAAGCATCCAGTCTATACCACAGTGCATGATAATCATGGTAATAACGACAAAAATCATACTTAGATAACAACAGGTTGCAATGCTTTTACGTACCCCTGCCATATCCTTGGCACCATATCGCTGTCCTGTTACAACCGTAAAGCCATTACTTAAACCTATAGTCAATCCTACTCCCATCATAAATACCGGTGCTATAGAGCCTACAGCAGCAAGAGCCTCAACACCTATGGTACGCCCAACAATAATAATATCTGCAATATTGTATAGCTGTTGGAAAATGTTGCCTATTAAAAGCGGTACCATAAACGGTAATATTAACTTTAACGGTTTTCCCTCCGTCATATTTAACAGCATAATTATTCATCCTCTAGACTGTAATGAGTCTAAAAGGACACGCATCTATGACACGTGTCCTCATAATCAAAATTCAACCAAGTGCATTTTTCTTTCTTTAAAATATACAGGTTGCAAATCTGCAAGCTTAGCAATACTTAAAGCCTTATCCAAGCGTCTACCAATATGCTCCAGATAATGGGCATCACTACCCAGTGTACAATAGCGACCACCTAAAGCTTTATAACGTTGATAAAGCGGTACTAAAGCCTTCAAAGCCTCCTCACTATCAAGACGACGGGTATTGATTTCGATAGGCTTGTTGCCGTCAATTAGCAACTTAAATAGCTTATCATATTTGTTCTGATTGTCAGCTATGCACAATTGATTATTTTCATAAGGCCAGTAACGGCAAATATAATCTATGTGAGCAAAAGCGTCAAAATTACTGTGATGCTCTAGACAATAGATAGAATCATCAAGAAACTCCTCTACTATATCCTGACGAGTACGACCTTCGTAGCAAGTAGGCTCGTAAAGATCTCTTTGGCCTATACAATGTATAGAAGCTAGCACATAGTCAAAAGCATGACTAGCAGCAATAGCTTCATCTCTTGCAGCTGTAGTGCGTTGCATACCTATCTCAATACCACGCAGTACTCTATCGCTTCGCAAAGCCTCAAAATTTTTAAAATATGCATCTATATCGAAGAGAAATTCTTCTGGATTAGTAGGATAATCGTAGTCCCAATGCTCGGTAACAATCATGCCTATGCCTAGCTTTTCAGCCTGGACTATAGCCTGAGCTAAGGTCATCTCACTGTCACAAGAGAACTCACAATGCATATGGGTATCAAATAACATGTTTTTTCCTCTTATACGTTAAATCTGAATTCAACTACATCGCCATCTTGCATAACGTAGTCTTTACCTTCCAAACGTACAAGGCCTTTTTCACGTGCAGCACCTTTGCTACCACATTCAACAAGATCCTTGTAGGAAACAATCTCTGCACGAATAAAGCCTCTTTCAAAGTCTGTATGGATTTTACCAGCGGCTTGAGGAGCTTTAGTGTTCATCTTAATAGTCCATGCGCGAGATTCAATTTCGCCTGCGGTTAAGAAAGTCATTAAACCTAACAGTTTAAAGCCAGCCTTAATTAAGCGATCCAAACCAGTTTCTTCCAAACCTGCCATAGCTAAGAATTCTTTAGCTTCTTCTTCAGGCAGTTCAGCTACTTCGCTCTCCATTTTAGCAGAAATAGCAATTACTTCAGCATTATCTTTAGCAGCATATTCTTCTACAGCTTGCACATATTTATTGTTAGAAGTATCAGCAACTTCATCTTCGCCAACATTAGTTACATATAATACCGGTTTCATGGTCATCAAATGCATTTCATTCATGATTTCCATTTCTTCATCAGTATATTCTAAGCGACGAGCAGGTTCTGCATCACCTAAAGCTGCCATAACTTTTTCTAAAGCAACTAATTGAGCTTTAACTTTTTTGTCACCAGCTTTTGCAAGCTTTGTTAAACGAACTTGAGTCTTCTCAACAGTTTCCATATCTGCCAAACACAGTTCTGTATTAATAATTTCAATATCACGAACAGGATCAATGCTACCTTCAACGTGGGTAATATCATCATCCTCAAAACAGCGTACTACTTGAGCAATAGCATCAACTTCACGAATATGAGCTAAAAACTTATTACCTAAACCTTCACCTTTAGAAGCACCTTTTACTAAGCCAGCAATATCAACAAAGCGCATTGCAGCAGGTACAACCTTGCGAGATTTAAACATTTCACTTAAAACATTTAAACGTTGGTCGGGAACATCTACTACACCAACATTGGGCTCAATAGTACAAAACGGATAGTTAGCAGCTTCAGCACCTGCTTTTGTTATAGCATTAAATAAAGTACTCTTTCCTACATTAGGTAAACCAACAATACCAACTTCTAAATTACTACTCACAATAATCGCTCCTTATTTATATAATAATATCTTTTCATTATAGACATAGCTATTAATATTTTACAATAAGCAATACATTAATGCAACCATATATTTTTTTGTAGCCAAATATAATAAAAAGCTAAAAATTCTATTATCAAATATATTTTTTATGATATAATATTCTTGTACTAATTAGCAATGCTAATATAATTTATGAAAAGGTGGTATTAATTATGATGCAAACAGTACAACAAATTCTAAATTTCTCTGTCGGCAAATTGACCGTAGGTAATGTTTTTAGTGCAATTATTATCTTCTTCATTTGCCATATTTTTATCAAAGCTCTTATGGGTCCCATTGATAAGCTTTTGAACAAAGTAAATTCCGACCCTACTTTACACACCTTCCTGCGTGCACTTGTTAGAGTAATTCTTAACTTTGTAGCAGTATGTGTAGTAGCTGAAAGCGTTGGCATTCCTATTGCTTCCCTGTTAGCAGTTTTAGGTATGTTAGGTTTAGCAATTTCCCTGTCCGTACAAGGTGCTTTATCCAACTTAGCTAACGGCGTTTTATTGTTAGTAACTGGTCCTTTCAAAATTGGTCACTATGTATCTATTGCTGGTGTTGAAGGTGTTGTTAAAGAAATCAATATGCTTTGCACCAAAATCTTAACTATTGATAATAAAGAAATTATCATTCCCAACTCTGAAGTTGCTGGTGGCAAAATCATTAACTTCTCTTCTGAAGAACTTCGTCGTGTAGACATTGAAGTAAAAGTTGGCTATAACAACGATACCCAAGTTGTGACTAAAGCTTTAGAAAAAGCTGTTGCTGTTACTCCTAAGGCTCTGCAAGATCCTGCTCCGTTCGTAAAGATTGTTGGTTACAATGAATATTCTATTAGCTACACTATGCGTGTATGGTGCAAGAGTGAAGATTATTGGGATGTATATTTTGGTTTAATGGAAAATGTTGGCAAAGAAAAAGATGCTGCTGGTGTTAAGGGTGGCGTTCCTGGTATGAACATTTTCATGCAAGACAAATAATATCTGGAATATTAAAAGGACTCATCTTATGATGGGTCCTTTATTTTTTACATATAAAATTATTAGCTTTCAAGAAGTTCACATTGATTTGACAAACAATATAAAAAGAGTGTTTCCCTTAAGAAACACTCTTTAATTTTATCTTCTTCTCATTAAAACAGTTCTATTTGCATAATTTCTCATCAATTGATCAGGAACATGCTTATAGTCTGCAGGAGGTAAAGCAAAAGCAACTTCAGGATCAACCTCTTCACTTACCTCTATAGCTTTTTGAATAGGCCAGCCTCTTCTCTTGATGCCAACCCATTTATCAGAGTCTTTTTCAAAGAGAACCATTAATCTCATACCACTGTCAGTTGTTAACAGATCATAATCACAACCAGATTCTTCATCAAAACCCATTTGTGGTTTGGTATCCAATGGGGTCTTACCTGCAGCTTTCATTTGTTGAGCTAACAAAGGATTATGAATAAAGAAAGGTTTAAAGGTTTCTGCATAGGATGCACTCATACCTAAAATTTCCGGTAAGCTGTCACACGCCTTATTTTTATGATCAATCATATAATAACGACCACCTTTTACAAAGCGAACAACATCTTTTATAACGTTACCTGCACCATCATAACTGGTATTACGTTCAGCATACACACCTTTGTATTCGTTATATTCCGCTCTGTTAACAATGCGTTTTTCAGCTTCGGGTAACGCATTATAAACATCTTCCTTTAAAACACCTTTTTTATCCAGGGTTTGTTCTAAAACAATATGAACAGCGTGTTTATCACTATTTAAAGTATTGCCTAAAAGTTGTACTGTACGTCTACCAGGTTCATATGCAAAAGCAGCTGTAGTGCATACCAAAGTTAGGAAACTAGCTAAAAGTAAAGAAGCTATAGTTTTTTTCATTAACTTTCCACCTCACATAGTTATTTAGTTTATTATATCATAAATAAAGAATTTTGCACTATATTTTTTTATATTATATTTTTAATACCTTAATTAAAAATAAATATCAATCTCAATTTGCTCTATAATATCATAAATATAGGGCAAAATTATGACAAAAAGTCGATGTAATTAATTACATCGACTTTTTTGTAAACACTATTCTGAAACAACTGCAGACTTGACAACAGCCTTTACTGCTTTAATAAATTTTGGTCTTGCTAACATCACAAAATGACCGCAGCCACAACATTTCATACCAAAATCCATACCAGTACGCGTTATTTCCCATTCACTGCTGCCACAAGGATGAGCCTTTTTCATTTTTACCACATCCCCAATGTGATAAACAACATCTTTGAGCATTACATTACTCCCTTAAAGGTCATAACGTCAACTACGTCGTAGCCAGCTTCACGTAATTGTTCGATTACGTCCATATGATTATCTAGATTTACGCGAATAATAATTTGAGAGTAACCTTCGCGATACTCACTTCTAATGAGCACAGAAATAATATTAATATTATTTTCTTGGAAAATCTTTGTAATCTTAGCTAACACACCCGTCTCATCCTTAACATCTATTGTCAAACGAGTACAGGGACGGTCCAAAGCAAAAGCTTCAACAAATCCTCGTAACATATCATTTTGCGCAATAATGCCACAGAGCTTATTATTTTCATCTACAACAGGAAATGCGTTATATCTTGTTTTGAAAACTTGATAAGCAATATATTCAATGGTATCATCAGCATTTACAGTAAGAACATTACGGCTCATAACGTCCTTAACCTTCAGTTTGCCTAATAAATAATTTGCTTCATATTTAGATAACGTAGTTCCTGCAGAAGGAGATGCCTTACCAACATCATCTAAGGTAATCATACCACGAACACGTTTTAAATCGTCTGTAACGGGTAAACTCAAAACATTCTTGCTCAACATTAATTCTCGAGCTTCCAACATACTTTGATCTTCATCAACAGTTGCAACTTGAACGGTCATAAAATCTTTAACTAACATAGCTATACCTCCTTGTATTAGCCACCTAAATAAGCCTTACGAACCTCTTCTGAGCTTGCTAACTCTTTAGCAGTACCACTTAAGGTAATACGTCCAGTTTCTAAGACATATGCTTTATCAGCAATAGACAAAGCCATATTAGCATTCTGTTCAACTAGCAAAATAGTTGTTCCAGTAGCGTTGATATCTTTAATAATATTGAAAATTTCCTTTACTAGTAAAGGAGCTAAACCCATGGAAGGTTCATCCAACAACAGGAGTTTAGGACGACTCATCAAAGCGCGACCCATAGCTAACATTTGTTGTTCACCACCGGATAGAGTACCAGCAATTTGATTCTTACGCTCTAATAAACGAGGAAAACGCTCAAATACATTTTCCATATCCTTAGCGATTCCTTCTTTATCATTACGCAAATACGCACCTAATTCTAGATTTTCTAAAACAGTCATATTAGCAAAAACGTGACGACCTTCAGGAACTTGGCATAAACCCATACCAACTAGCTTATGTGCAGCAATACCTGTAATATCATTACCTTCATAAAGAATTTTACCAGTCTTGGGTTTCATTAAACCGGAAATTGTACGCAGAGTTGTACTTTTACCCGCACCATTAGAACCAATCAAGGCAACAATCTCTCCATCAGGAACCTCTAAACTAACACCCTTAATAGCGTGGATTGCACCATAATATACATTGATATCTTCAACTTTTAACATTAGTTGATTACCTCCTCGCCTAAGTATGCTTCAATAACGCGTTTGTTGGACTTGATTTCCTCAGGTGTACCTTCTGCAATCTTCATACCATACTCAAGTACATAGATACGTTCGCAAACACCCATTACTAAGCCCATATCATGTTCAATTAACAGAATAGACAACTTAAATTCGTCTCTAATCCAACGAATCATTTCCATCAATTCATGGGTTTCTTGAGGATTCATGCCAGCTGCAGGCTCGTCTAAAAGCAACAATTTCGGCTCAGTTGCCATTGCACGAGCAATTTCCAGGCGACGTTGCTTACCATAAGGAAGATTCTTAGCAGTTTCATAAGCCTCATCTTCCAAATGGAAAATTTTCAACAAACTCATAGCTTTTTCAGTAATGAATTCTTCTTCTTCGATATATTTCTTATTGCGAACAATCGCATCAAAAAGGCCATAGCTTACATGCATATTATAAGCTATTTTAACATTATCAATAACACTTAACTCTGAAAATAGACGAATATTTTGGAAGGTACGGGCCATACCTAATTGAGTAACTTGGTAAGATTTTTTACCACTACTCTTAGTTCCGTCAAAATAAACATCGCCTTCACTAGGTGTATATACACCTGTAATCATATTGAATGCAGTTGTTTTACCTGCACCATTAGGGCCAATCAAACCAATGAGTTCGCCCTTATCAATATGCATGGAGAAGTTGGAAACGGCGCGTAAGCCGCCAAAAATCATGGATACATTATCTACTTTAAGCAGCTCAGCCATTTTTCTTACCTCCAAAATTAAACATCTTCATGCTTAATTCTTTGCTACCGAACAAACCTTGCGGACGGTACAGCATAAGAATAATCATGGTTACTGCATAAATAACCATACGCCATTCAGGGAAGTCAGATAAATATGCAGAAATAAAAGTTAACAAAGTTGCGCCGGTAATAGCACCAGTCATGGAACCTAAGCCACCTAAAACAACCATTGTCAAAATATCAAAGGAACGCATAAAGGTGAAAGAAGCCGGATGCGCTAGGAAGAAGTAGTGACTGAATAAAGCACCTGCAGTTCCTGCAAAAGCAGCACCAATGGTGAATGCCATTACTTTATAAGTAGTTGTGTTGATACCCATAGTATCAGCAGCAATTTCATTTTCACGAATTGCCAAGCAACAACGACCAGCGGCAGAGTTTTTAAAGTTTTTGATAAAGAAGATTACGAAAATCATAATCCAGAAGGTGTAAGCAAAATTAGTCAAACGAGGAATACCCATTAAACCAGATGCACCACCAACATAATCAATGTTTAAAATACAGATACGAATAATTTCGCCTAAACCTAAAGTTGCAATTGCTAAATAGTCACCATCCAGACGCAAAGTAGGTAAACCAATCAAGAAACCTAACGCACCTGCAGATATAGTTGCAACTAATAAACCAAGTTCATAAGGCAAACCTAATTTAACTGTAATAATCGCACTTGTATATGCACCTACGGCCATAAAGCCTGCATGACCAATGGAAAATTGGCCTGTATAACCGTTAATCATATTCAAGCTTACAGATAATATGATATTGATACAAATTAAAATGATATTTAATTCCCAGAAAGGTCCAATGATTTCGCCAAAAATTAATCCTTGGACAATTACATAGATTGCAATGCAGGCAGCAATAGCTTTTAAGTCAAATTTTCTTATAGCATTCATATCGCTCACCTTACACTTTCTCACGAGTCTTCTTGCCTAACAATCCAGTAGGTTTAAAGAGCAGAATCAAAATTAAAATACCATAAGCAGCTGCATCACGGAAAGTAGAAGAAATAAAACCAGATACCATAGCTTCTACAATGCCTAAGATAATGCCACCAATCATTGCACCAGGGATAATGCCAATGCCACCTAATACCGCAGCAACGAAAGCCTTAATGCCTGGAACCATGCCCATTAAAGGATCAATAGAATTGTAATATACACCTACCAATACACCGCCGGCAGCAGCTAATGCAGAGCCTAATGCAAAGGTAGTGGATATTACTTTGTCTACACTGATACCCATTAAACGAGCAGCATCTGCATCAAAGGAAACTGCGCGCATGGCTTTACCAGCTTTTGTGCTGTTAACAATGTAGGTTAACACAGTCATCAATACTAAAGAACTTACCAAAATAACAATTTGTTGGCTATTAATAACGAGAGGTCCAATATTATAAACGGTTGCAGCAAATACTGCTGGGAAAGTACGTGGTTGAGGGGAAACCAACAAAATCATGCCATATTCCAAGAAGAATGATACACCAATCGCTGTGATTAAAATAGCAATACGAGGTGCGTTACGCATGGGTTTATAAGCAATACGTTCAATAATCATACCTGCTACAGCAGCACATGCCATTGCAAACATTATTGCTGGAATAAAAGGAAGTCCTAATTTAGTAGTAGCATAAAAGCCAAAATATGCACCTAGCATATAAATATCGCCATGAGCAAAGTTAATCAGCTTAATAATACCATATATCATCGTGTAGCCTAATGCGATTAATGCATAAATACTACCCAGAGATATGCCATTTATCAATTGCTGACAAAACTGGCTAAAGAAATTGTCCATAATTTTTCTCCTTTGAATAGTAAGTTTAGTAATCGTGTTGCTTATCAGCTTGAGCCGTACAACTGATAAGTAGCACGCTTACTGATAGAACTATTTAAAACAAGAGAGGCTGTCGTAGTAAAACAACAGCCTCATTGATGTTAAGAACGATAAAGGTGTCTACCCTATCCTAGATCTTAAAATCAAGGATTAACTTTTGCTTTAAAGGTTTGTTTGCCGTCTTTATGTTCAATAATTACAGCAGATTTAATAGGATTGTGTTGTTCGTTAAAGGTAACTTCGCCAGATACACCAGGCATACCTTTAATTTTTGCCATTGCTTCAGCAATTTTTGCAGGATCAGCAGATTTAGCATCTTCGATCGCTTTAGCAATCAGCATAGTGCAATCATAAGATAATGCTGCAAATACGTCAGGTTTTGCATTGTATTTCTTTTGATAAGCAGCAACGAATTTTTTGTTTAATTCGGAAGTATCATCAGGAGAATACAAGTTAGTGAAGAAGGTGTTGTCTAATGCTTTTGCACCAGCAATTTCAGGAAGCTTAGCAGAGTCCCAACCATCGCCGCCAGCCATTGCTACGTTAATGCCCATTTCACGAGCTTGTTTAACAATCAGGCCAACTTCTTGATAGTAACCAGGAATATAAATAAATTCCGGGTTAGTAGCTTTAATCTTAGTTAAAGTTGCTTTGAAATCAGTATCTTTTTGCAGATAAGCTTCTTTAGAAACAACTTCGCCACCATTTTTCTTATAAACTTCTTCAAAGAATTGCGCTAAGCCTTTAGCATAATCAGAGGAGTTATCAATCAGGATAGCAGCTTTTTTCAATTTAAGATCTTTAGCAACATAGTTGCCCATTACAGTACCTTGGAACGGGTCAATGAAGCATGCACGGAAGCTATAATCTCTAGTTTTTTTGGTTTTAGGATCAACAGTAACATCAGGGTTAGTGCCCATAGGAGTGATATCTAAAACTTTCATGCTATTATTAATAGCACCTGCAGCAATAACAGAAGAGGACAAGTTAGGACCAATTACTGCAACAACTTTATCTTGAGAAATAAGTTTTTGCATTGCATTAGTACCTTCAGCAGCTTCAGATTTATTATCTGCTACACTTAAAGCAATTTTCTTACCGCCTAAAACACCTTTAGTATTAATTTCTTCCAGAGCTAATTCAATTGCATTCTTAGAAGAAATACCAAAGGAAGCAGAACCACCTGTCATTTCCAGGTTAGCGCCAATTTTGATAACATCACCTTTGGCAGCTTCTTTCTTTTCTCCGCCACCACAACCGGTTAATGCACCAATTGTCAGAGCGCTTACAGCTAACATAGCTGCATATTTTGTCATTTTTTTCATAGTAAAGCCCTCACTTCTAAAAAAATAAAAATATATTTTAAGGGCTTAACTTTAAATTAAGCCCTTAAAGACTAACATATTAAAAATTACAGAGCAATCTTTTCTTTCAGGCTAGGTTTGCCATCTTTGAAATCGATAATTAATGCTGCCATTACAGGATCGTGGTTGGCATCAAAAGTAATTTTGCCACTTGCTACGGGCAAATCTTTAGTAGATTCAATAGCTTTTGCTAATGCAGCACCATCACCACCGTTAGCACGTTTCAAAGCATCAGCCAAAATCAAGCCTGCATTGTAACCTTGCATGGAGAAGATATCCGGAGTTGCATTGTATTTAGCTTTATAAGCCTTAATGTATGCTTGAACGGAAGGATCTTTATCATCAGCAGAGAAAGCAGATACATAGTAGCAATCTTTCAGGGCTGCTGCACCAGCAATTTCAGCCAGTTTCGGAGATTCCCAACCATCAGCGCCCATCATAGGAACATTGATGCCCAGTTCACGAGCTTGTTTGATAATCTTGGAAACTTCTTCATAGTAACCAGGAACATAAATTGCATCCGGTTGAGAAGCCTTCAATTTGGTCAAAGAAGCTTTAAAGTCAACGTCTTTAGCCAGATAAGCTTCTTCTGCAACAATCTTGTTGCCTTTTGCTTCCATAGTCTTTCTGAATACTTCAGCCAAACCTTTAGCATAATCACTAGAAGAATCTTTCAGAATAGCAACTTTTTTAACTTTCAAAGATTTATCAGCAAATTCTGCCATAACCTTACCTTGGAACGGATCGATGAAGCAAGCACGGAAGGTGAAAGGTCTAACCTTGCCATTATTAACAGTGATGCCAGGTGCGGTTGCGCAAGGAGCGATTTGAGGAATCTTGTTTCCTTCACAAATCGGAGTACCTGCTGCTACACAACCAGAAGTTGCAGGACCAACAATTGCAATTACCTTATTTTGAGTGATAAGTTTGGTATAAGCATTGCCAGATTCAGAAGGCTCGGATTTGTTATCGCTTTCAACGATTTCCAACTTTTTGCCATTAACGCCGCCTTTAGCGTTGATTTCTTCTACAGCCAATTTTAAACCGCTGCTAGCAGATTTACCATAAACAGCAACGTTACCGGTTAATTCAAAGCAAGAGCCAATTTTTATTGTATTGGCTGCAGCTTTGTCCGCTTTTTTATCTCCACCGCCGCAACCGGCCATAACAGTTGCCATTACCATAGCTGCTAATGCAGCACTACTTAATTTTTTCCAATTTCTCATAATAACTACTTCTCCTTTGCTATTTCACAATATAGATAATTATACATTATGAATTATTTATAGTTTCCCCTCTATAATAATTATTATGTGCACAATTATACAAATTTTAAGTATCTTTGTCAATAAAAATCCTTAAAGTCTACTGTATACATGTCAAAAAAAGCCCAAATTGTTACACTTTTATTGATTTTGTATTACAATTTTACATTTTTAATAAAAATTTTTGTCTTCTTGCAATGTACATTTTGGCGTTTGTGCATTAGATAATTATTTAACAGAAATTCTCGCTTCAATTTCAAAAATAGTGTATAATTAAAATATTAATATTACGAGGTTTTGCTATGCGTTTTTTAACACTAATTTTTATTTTATTGCAGTTTTTTTATTTATTTAACAGTCGGCAGCTTTACTTTCTTCTTCAAAAATATACCATGCTTCTTGAAGATAAAAAAGCAGATCCTACTAAACCAACAGTAGTTTTACTTGGTTCGTCTTCTTGCATTTTCATAATATATATGATATTTGATTTTTTATATTTATTGTTTTGTTTATGGCTTCTTTTTACCGACAATTTCTGGCAACCAGGAGGAATGCTTTTTATTATATCATCTTTAGAAACCTATGCCTTTCATACCAAGGTTTCATTCACATATTATCAAGATGAAGATGGTTTCATATATCCTACATCCTGGTGTCGTTGTCTTTTCTCTGGTTTGACCCTTTTTATACTAACCCGCTTATATATTGCTCTATAAAAAAAGCTATGCAACAGTTAATGTTGCATAGCTTTTAATTTTATAATAAACTTTTTTCTTCTTCAGCTAAAGCAGTCTTTGCTTTTCCTTTACTAATTTCCTTAGCAAAACAACGGTTGTCTTCTCTACCATAAATACTAGTTAAAATTATACCATCCTTATTTTCATCTGTAATAAGAATAGAATAGCTCATCTCACCGCCCATGGCTTCAAATGCATCATATCTTTTGACCTTTACAGTTTGCAAGCAACCTCTTACCTGCTCTCTTAAAGCTTCATGTTTCTTTTTTAGCTCTTGTAGCTCTTTTTTTGTTGCTTCTAACTCCTCCAAAGTTTGTATCAAAGTTTGATCAATATTTATATCTTTTCCCTTTGTAAAGAAATCATATTTCTTCTTTAAAGTTCCTAAAGTTGATCTCTGTTGAATCACTAGTATTAAAGTAATTACTACAATGATTCCTAAAGCCCCTATCACACCTACTATATTATTCACTATTCTTTCCTTTCAATTATGCAAAAAACTTTGCCAGAATTACAGCCGCAACTATACTTGGAAGTAAATTGCCAATTCTAACCTTAGTAACATTTAGCATATTAGTACCAATAGCCATTATCATCACGCCACCAGTAGCTGTAAGCTCCGCCAATAACTCCTTGGTTATAATGCTATCTACTGCACCAGCCATCATAGTAATGCTACCTTGATAGAAGCCAACACTAATAGCTGATAAAGCCACACCTATACCTAAATTAGCAGTTAAAATTATGGAAATAAGGCCGTCCAATGTTGCTTTAGCAAAAAGTGTCGCATGATCTCCTACTAAGCCATCTTGAATGCTTCCTACTACTGCCATTGCACCTGAACAGAAAAGTATGGATGCATTTACAAAACCTTTCGCCAAAACAGTTGCAGCACCTTCACCATGTACCAGCTTATTACCCATCCAAAGGCCTATTTTATTCATTAGACCCTCAATATCTAATATTTCTCCCAATACACCACCTATTACTAAACTAAAAATAGTTATCATAATATTTGTAGTTTTCAAAGCCATTTGAATACCAATAATGACAATACACAAAGCAATACTATTCATCATAGTTTCCTGCCATTTTTCTGGTAAACCCTTTTTTAGCAAAAGGCCACAAATAGCACCTATAATAATTGCTCCACTATTGGCAATTGTACCTAAACCAGGCATAAATATACTCCCTTACCTAATGCTTAAAAACAATTTACTGAATTTAAACATTTAGTTTTTTTATTTCTAAGACTTGTTTTGCTTCTTGTTTCGGTTGTAATACTTCAAATATTCTATTAAGATCCTCTTGAGAATAATATTCTATTTGAATTGTACCACCTTTATCTCCTTTTGGTTGTACCTTTACTTTAGTCCCTAATAATTCAATTAGACTATTCTCAAAATCTTTATAAATTATATTTTCAACTAGGGGTTTAGTTGTCTTTTTAGCCCTATCCTTCTTTTCTACGACTTCGCAAATAACCTTTAATACTTTTCCCTCTTTCAGCTTACGAACAACGTCTTCAACAATGCGAGAACTCCAATCATTTTCAATGATTTTGCGAGCTACTGCACACTGCTGCTCCTCACTTGCTAATCCAGATAGCATTTTTACTTGTCCCATGCTTAAGGTACCTTGAGAAACATAGTCTTGAATTTCTTTAGGCATATTTAACAAGCGCAAAATGTTAGTTACTGCACTTCTGCTGCGTCCTATTTTCTCCGCTACTTGTTCTTGAGTTAAATTGCATTCGCTCATTAAGCGACGTAAACCTTGTGCTTCTTCAATTATATTTAAATCATGCCTTTGTATATTTTCAATTAAAGCTATTTCCATTAGCTTGACGTCGTCATATTCTCTAATTACAATTGGCACTGTCTTTAATCCGACCAGCTTTGCTGCACGTAAGCGACGTTCACCTGCAACTAATTCAAACTTCTTTCCCTTTTCTCTAACAATCAAAGGCTCAACTACGCCGTATTGTTTAATAGATGTAGCTAATTCATTAAGCTTTTCTTCATCAAATACTTGTCTTGGTTGATAAGGATTTGGGATAATATCGGATACTTTAGCTTCTAAAGGTTGTTCCACACCTTGTTTAACTGTATTTTTTTCTTTTTTTAATTCAACAGTTTCACTAGGAGTAATATTGTTGGTTTCGCCAAATATTGCTCCTAAGCCTTTACCTAAACCACCTTTTTTATTCATTATCTATTACCTCTCGAGCTAAATCCATATAAACCTGTGCTCCTTTAGACTTATTATCATAATAAATGACCGGTTCACCGTGGCTAGGAGCTTCACTTAGTCTAACATTTCTAGGTATAACAGTCTTATAAACTTTAGATTTAAAATATTTTTGAACTTCACTTACTACGTCTTGTGACAAATTAGTACGACTATCGAACATAGTCATAACAATTCCTTCTAGCTTTAAAGCGGGGTTTAAATTTCTTTGTACTAATTGAATAGTATTCATAAGCATTGTTACACCCTCCAATGCATAAAATTCGCATTGAATTGGTACTAACACAGAATTTGCTGCGGTTAAACCATTTATAGTCAATAAACCCAAGGAAGGAGGACAATCTATTATCACATAATCATAATTGTGCTTTACCCTTTCCAAAGCATTTTTTAAGCGACCTTCTCTATTCATTAAAGTAACCAACTCAATTTCAGCTCCGGCTAATTGTATTTTAGCTGGCAAAATATCAAGATTTTTATATGCGGAATGTACAATAATCTCTTGCATTGGAGTGTCATTAATAATAGCATCATAAATGCATTTCTTTAAATCTCTTCTATCAATTCCATATCCACTCGTTGCATTTCCTTGAGGGTCACTATCTATCATCAATACTTTTCTATCTAATGCTGCTAAACATGCGGCTAAATTAACAGAAGTTGTTGTTTTTCCAACCCCACCCTTCTGATTTGCTACAGCAATAACCTTTACCATCACTTTCACCTCATTTCTAAGTGTTGTGTTTTATATTTTAGCATAAAACGAATATATTTGTTAGTGTTTTTTTAAATTATGCTGGTAATATTCTATTTTTATTTTTCTTATACAGAAAATGTTTCACGTGAAACATCAAAACTTACATTTTGTTCCAAATAAAAAAGCCAATGTTTCACGTGAAACATTGGCTTTAGGAAATATTTATTTTTTAGGTTTTTTCATATTCTTAATACGAAGGCTAACTATTACCTCATCACCTTCAACAGATTGTTCCATTTCAACTGGTATGCCAACATCTTTAATGGAACCAACAATCTTTTTAATACTATTGAGATAAATACGGACATCATTAACAATGATAACACGTTTTCTTTTTTCAACAGGTTTATCCTCAAGTTGTTTATCAATTAATGCTTCTGTTTGTCTAACATTTAAACCTTTTGCAATAACAGTATTTAAAACTTCAATTTGCTTAGCTTCATCCTCAATTTTCAGCAGAGCACGTGCATGTCTTTCTGAAAGTTCTGCATCATTAATAATTTTGCGAACATTAGAGGACAATCTCAGTAAACGCAATTTATTAGCAATAGTAGATTGTTTCTTTCCAACTCTTGCGGCCATAGCTTCCTGAGTAAGATGAAATTGATTCATCAATTGCTCATAACCTTCAGCTTCTTCCATAAAATGAAGATCTTCACGTTGTAAATTTTCAATAAGTGCAATCTCTGCAATTTGCTGAGTAGTATACTCACTAACAATTACAGGAACTTCCTTGACATTCGCCATACGAGAAGCACGCAAACGACGCTCACCAGCAATCAATAAATATCGACCATCCTCAGCAGGTGCAACTAATAAGGGTTGTAATACGCCATATTGAGCAATAGAAGCTGATAAATCAGCTAATGCTTCATCTTCAAAGGTCTTTCTAGGTTGATATGGATTGGGAAAAATCTTCTCTGTAGGAACTTTTATAACTTGCACTTCACGTACAGTTTGTCTATCATTTAATATTCCAGCTTCAGTATCTAAAACAGAAAAACCATCATCTACTAACATAATATACTCTCCTATTTACTTCCTAAAGGTTTTTTTTCTGGAGTTCCAGCTTTACGGGGGTATGTATTAGGGGTAATTTTAAGTTTACTAATCTTTACTATTGCTCTACCATCATCTAAACCAGGTAGCTTAACAGGTTCAGCAGAAATAATTTTGCCTCCTAAAATTTTCACAGCAGTTTCGCCCTCAACAATTTCATCAGCATATTTACTTCCCTTTAAAGCAATAAAAGTGCCACCTTTTTTCACTAAAGGTAAACAATATTCAGCTAAAACACTAAGTCTTGCAACAGCTCTAGCTGTAACGATATCAAACTTTTCTCGTAAATCTTTTGTATGTCCAGCATCTTCCGCTCTTAAATGCCTACAAGAAATGTCTTCTAAATCTAGCTGTGCTATTACATTTTCTAAAAATTTCAGCCTTTTCCCTAAAGAATCGATAAGCACTACTTTAAGTTTAGGACAGTAAATTTTTAAAGGAACACCAGGGAATCCAGCACCAGTCCCTACATCCGCTAAAACTTTTCCGGCAAAGCTTTCATCATACGCTAACAAAGAATCAATCATATGCTTAACAGCAACCTCTTCAGGTTCGGTTATTGCTGTAAGATTCATCACTTTATTTGTTTCCACTAAAAGCTCATAGTAGGTTGTAAATTGTTGAAGTTGAGTTTCAGAAAACTCTAAACCAGCTTCTTTTCCTTTTTCCACTAATATTTCGGCGAAGGTCATGTCTCTGACTCCTTACGACGTTTTAACTCTAACGCAATAGTTAATACACTTATATCAGCCGGAGAAACGCCACTAATTCTAGAAGCCTGACCTAAGGAAGTAGGCTTAACTTTCGTAAGTTTTTCTGCAGCTTCTGAGGATAATTCCTTTATTGAATGATAGTCAAAATTATCTGGAAGTCGCTTATTCTCAAGCTTCAGAGCTCTTTCTACCTCTTGTCTTTGCTTAGCAATATAGCCTTCGTATTTAGCAAAAATTTCTACTTGTTCAGCAACATTTGGTTCTAATTCAGGTAAATTAAAAGCTTCTTTTAGATGACTATAAGTAACTTCTTTTCTACGCAATAGGTCTAAAAGATTAGAGCCTGTACGCAAAACTGTCGTTCCCATCATTTCTAGCTTAGCATTATTCTCGGCACTTGGAGAAATATTTATATTACCAAGTTCTGCTACACTTCTTTCGACAGCACTTCTTTTCGAGGTAAATCTATCATAACGATAGTCATCAACTAAACCAATTTGACGACCCAATTCTGTTAAGCGTAAATCAGCATTATCTTGACGAAGCAGCAATCTATATTCAGCTCTAGAAGTCATCATTCTATAAGGTTCGTTAGTACCCTTTGTAACTAGGTCATCAATTAAAACACCTATATAAGCCTGGTCTCTACGCAAAACTATAGGCTCTTTTCCCTGTAATTTACGCATAGCATTTATACCAGCCATTAAACCTTGAGCTGCAGCTTCTTCATAACCGCTAGTACCATTGGACTGACCAGCACTAAAGAGACCACTAATTCCTTTATGCTCTAAAGATGCTTTCAGTTGTAAAGGATCAAGGCAATCATAATCAATAGCATATCCAGCACGCATCATCTTGCAATGCTCTAAGCCAGGTATTGTTTGCATAAACTGCAATTGGATGTGTGCAGGCAAAGCAGAACTCATACCTTGAACATACATCTCATTAGTATTACGACCTTCTGGTTCTATGAATAATTGATGCCTTTCTTTCTCAGCAAAGCGTGTAATTTTAGACTCAATAGAAGGACAATATCTAGGTCCTACACCTTCTACTAGGCCATTAAACATTCCTGAAAGGTGTAAGTTATCACGGATAATTTTATGGGTGTCAGGATTAGTATAGGTTAACCAACAAGGAATTTGTTCTCTGGTCTTTATATCGCTAATAAAAGAAAAATTACGAACCACTTCATCACCATACTGTGGTTCCATTTTAGAATAATCTAAGCTTCTTGCATCAACTCTTGCAGGTGTACCTGTTTTAAAACGCATTAGTTCCACACCAGCTTCCAGTAAAGAAGAAGATAGTTTCAAAGCACTTCTAAGACCATTAGGTCCACATTCATAATTTAAATTACCATAAACAATACGACCACGTAAATAGGTACCCGTAGCAAGGATTACACAAGGAGCCTCAAAAATTTCTCCAGTCTCAGCCTCTACACCTATAACCTCACCATTCTCAACCAAAAGCTTATCAATCATTAATTGCTTAAGCTCTAAATTTGCTTGGTCTTCGATAATTTTCTTCATTATAGTATGGTAATAGGGTTTATCTTCCTGTCCACGCAAAGCATGAACTGCATAACCCTTACCAGTATTTAATAATCTCATTTGGATACAAGCCATATCCGCACTCAAACCCATTTGGCCGCCCATTGCATCTAATTCACGAACTAAATGACCTTTAGCTGGACCACCAATAGAAGGATTGCAAGGCATTAAAGCAACATTGTCCAATGACAAAGTTGCTAATAAAGTCTTACCTCCTAAACGTGCGGCTGCCAAAGCTGCTTCGACGCCAGCATGACCTGCACCAACTACTATAACATCAAATTTATCTGCAATAAATCCCATTTTTATTACCTAATATTTATAATATTTTTATTTTATTACTTATTATAAATTATTTTCCTATACAAAAACGAGAGAAAATCTCGTTAATAATTTCATCTTGAACAGTATCACCAGTAATTTCACCAAGGTAATCTATTGCTGTTCTTACATCTATAACAATACAATCATATGGTAAATATGCCTCTGCTGCTAAAGCTGCATCCTTTAAAGACTTACATGCCATACGTAATAAATTTTCCTGACGAGCATTTTGAACATAAACGCCATCACCAAGAGTACCTTCACTACCATATACATAATTCTTCAACCAACTTGCAAAAACCTCTATTCCAGCATTAGTTTTTGCAGATAATGGCATTACTTTATCTTTACCATATCTTTTTTCAAGAATTTTTAAATTTTCATCAATATTTAGATCGTTTTTATTTACAATTATTATAAACTCTTTAGCTTCAGCTTCAGCCAAAATTTCTTCATCTTCAGAAGTAAGTTTTTGGCTACCATCTACAACACATATAACTAATTCTGCATCAGCTAATAACTGCTTACTACGTTGAACACCTATTTTTTCAACATAATCCTCAGTATTGTGAATACCTGCAGTATCTGCTAATACTAAAGGAACACCATCTAACAGTAATTGTTCTTCTATAACATCCCTTGTTGTTCCAGCATATTCCGAAACAATAGCTCTTTCTTCCTTAAGTAAAGCATTTAATAAACTAGATTTACCTACATTAGGTTTACCTACTATTGCAGTTCTTAAACCTTCTCGCAAAATTTTGCCAGTATGTGAATTTTTCAATAAAGCTTCAACACTTCTAATACCTTGAGAAAGCATATCCTGAACTTTTCCATAGGTAACATCTTCTATGTCTTCCTCAGGATAATCTATAACAGCTTCCAAATTAACAATTACATCTATAAGTTGCTTACGAATATTTCTTAAAGATTTAGCTAATTGGCCTTGTTGTTGACGTACAGCTAACTTTAAACCTGCTTCACTACGTGAATGAATAATATCCATGACAGCTTCCGCTTGAGTTAAATCAATACGGCCGTTCAAAAATGCTCTTTTGGTAAATTCACCTGGCTCTGCCGGTCTAGCTCCAACTTGATAAGTTAATGCTAATATCTTTTTTAAAGATTGAATACTACCATGACATTGAATTTCTACAACATCTTCCGCTGTATAAGAATGAGGTCCACGCATAAATGTAACCAGGACTTCATCTACTACACTACCGTCCAAATCATAAATATGACCATAAGCTAAGGTATTTACTGGATAACTACTTAAACTTTTGCCTGAAACAGCTTTAAATAGCTTTTCTCCTATTGTTAATGCAGAAATTCCACTAATTCTAACAATTCCAACTGCACCTTCACCTAAGGCTGTTATAACAGCACTAATAGTTTCATCTGCCATAGAAGTACTCCTTTCTAAAAATATAACCCAGTAAAATAGCTTTACTGGGTTTTGTGATTATTTTTTAAGTTCAATTACTACATGACGGTAAGGCTCATCACCTTCACTCAGAGTAGTTACACGACGGTCACCCTGTAATGCCATATGAATAATCTTACGTTCATGAGGATTCATAGCCTCAAGTTCAACACGCTCACCAGTACGTTTTACTTTATCAGCCAAACGACGAGCTAAACGTGTTAAAGTTTCGATGCGGCGATCACGATAATCTTCAACATCGATGATTACACGAACTCGCTCATTGCTATTTTTATTAGCAACTAAGTTAGTTAAATATTGTAAAGAATCCAAAGTTTGACCATGTTTACCAATCATGATACCCATGTCATCACCATGTAATTTAAAGGTTACAGAACCATCATTTTTATTAATGAATTTTTCCATAACAACTTCAATTTTCATAGCATTGAATACTTTTTGGAGAAATTCCTTTGCAGCAGCAACAGACTCATCACTTACTGCATATTTACGTGCTTCTTTAGTTTTTCCTTCAGATTTCTTTTCTTCACTAATTGCTTCAGAAATTTCAGCTTTTTTTTCTTCAAATTTAGCTTTCAATTCATCAGCTTTAGTATCTGCCACAGCTTTAATCTCTTCAGCTTTAACGGTTGCATCAGCTTTAATTTCTTCAAGCTTCTCGGTTGCATCAGCCTTCAGTTCTTCTGCCTTTTTTCCGATCACCTCTGCCGCTACAGCACCAACAGTTTTCAGGGCTTCTTTAGCTTCAGTAACAGCTTCACTAAAAGTTTTTTCTTTTTCAACTTCTACTGGAGATTCTTTTACAGTAACACGAACCTTAGCATCCTTGCTACCAATACCAAATAAGAAGCCTTTTTTTCCTTCTTCTAAAACATCAACAACTACTTGTTCAGCAGTAACGTTTAATTCTTTTAAAGCCTTAGCAACAGCATCTTCTACATTTTTGCCAGTTGTTTCAATAAAAGCCATATTATTACTCCTATAATTACTTAGCAGATTCTCTCTCCATGAACATTTGTTGAGCAATCTGCATAACGTTCATAACAATCCAATAAATTACCAAGCCTGCAGGAAAATCAATACTGATATAACCAATGAAAATAGGCATACCATAGGACATCATTTTGCTTTGCATACCAGCTGCACCAGAATCACCGCCAGCAGGCATTGTCATCTTAGAAACAATCAAAGAAGATAATGCAGACAATACAGGCAAAATATAAGTAGGATCTTTCAGTGCAATACTATCCATCCATAAGAAATTAGCAGGACCTACATAATTAAAATCACGAATACCATAGAAAATACCAATCATGATAGGCATTTGCACTAGCAAAGGCAAGCAACCAGCAAGAGGATTAACACCTTCAGATTTATAAAGATTTGCTAGCTCCATATTTAAACGTTGCTTATCATCTTTATATTTTTCTTGCAAAGCCTTCATTTTAGGCTGAATTGACATCATTGCTTTAGTAGATTCAATTTGTTTTTTAGTCAGAGGATATAAGAGCATTTTAACAACAATTGTCATTAAAATAATAGCAATACCATAGCTAGGATAACCCATAGTTTTTGTAAAACCATAAAATAGAGCTAAGGCTTGTTGAACAATATTACTGAGAAAATCCACAATTTTCCTCCCCATCAATAAAAAATGAAGAAATAATCCTTTATTCTACAGGATCATATCCACCAGGATTAAACGGATGACACTTACATATACGTTTTATAGCCATCCACGAACCTTTGATTACCCCTTTTTTCTCAATAGCCTCTATTGCGTAGGCTGAGCAGGTAGGATAAAACCTACAGCGTGGCGGAAACATCGGCGAGATAAAAACTTGATAAAACCTAATACATAATATTAGTATCTTTTTCACCAAAGAACTAATCATTTTTACCAGCTTCCTTCAATAACGCTGCTTTTTTTACGAGTCTAAGAAATGTGTTTTCAAAAGCTTTTAAATCAGCTTTTACTAATCTACGTCGAGCTACCCAAACAATACGACTACCATTTTTTAGCTCAGCTTTATGCTTACGAAAAACTTCACGCATCATTCTTTTCAAATGATTACGTACAACAGCACAGCCAAGCTTTTTACCAACAGCCAGACCAAGTCTAACGCTTTCATCCTGATCTGTAAGAACATAAAATATTGACATCCCGTCTACAAAAGAACGTCCTTGGTTATATACCGCTTGAAAGCTCTTTTTAGATTTTAATCGATCAATCTTTCTAAAAGAGTACATGTTTTGCATTCTAGATTACCTATTGCAATGGAAAAAATAGGCCACTTTCGCGGCCTATTTTATAATCTTATGCAGAGATTTTCTTTCTGCCTCTAGCACGTCTTCTTTTAAGAACTTGACGACCGCCCAAAGTCTTCATTCTTTCTCTGAAACCATGGGTTCTTTTTCTTCTGAGATTGTTAGGTTGAAAAGTACGTTTCATTCGATATTCCCTCCTTACTCTATTGGAAAATTTTTATCAAATTCTATGTTTCTGAATTGATAGCTGAAAATTATATTGGTTGCGGTAATAACCAGTAAAATAAACCGCTCTGTAAATTTAGAATATAATTAGCGAACTCAGGACCTTACTATGCATAAAATTTGACATAGATAGTGTAATTGTAGACTATTACCAAACTATTATATTTTATATAACAAATTTCGTCAAGCAAAACTTTTCTTTACTATATGTGAATAGGAAAATTTTTTTATTTTTTAAGTTTTTTTTCATATTTAGGAACAAATTACAAAAATAATTGCCAAGTTATCCACAGTCTGTTAAAATATAAGTAACTATCTGTCTTTTCAAAACAGTAATGATTTTTTATACAAATGCTACTTTTTTCGAATAAAATAGTTATATTTTTATACTTTAAAGAGAGGGTTAAGTAAATGTACGACTTATTTGAAGTTTGGCTTGAGTGCACAAATAAACTAAAAGAGTCAATACATGAGTCTATTTATAATGTGTGGATTGAGCCAATTATGCCATTAGAACTTACTGATACCTATTTAAAAGTTGCAGTAAACAGTTCCGTATTTGGTAAAATGTTGGAAAATAAATATGCTTCTAAAATTGAAGCTACCTTGGAAGAAATTTTAGGTAAAAAAATACATTTGATAATTGAATCCTTAGAAAACAAGGAAAATACTAACATTTCTACTCCAGAAAAGAAAGAAATAACTCCTATTACAGTAAAAAAACAAGAGCAACTTCAAGTTAAAGATGCAAATATTTCTCATCTGAATCCAAAATACATTTTTGAAAATTTCATTGTAGGTAATGCTAACCGTATGGCTTTTGCAGCTGCCTCAAATGTTGCAGATAATCCAGGTAACTCTTATAACCCTCTATTTATATATGGCGGTTCTGGTTTAGGTAAAACTCACTTAATGCATGCAATAGGCAACAGAATCATAAGCAATAATCAAAATATGAAGGTTCTATATTTATCCTGTGAAACTTTTACTAATGAAATTATTCAATCTATTCAACATAAAACAACTGATGCATTCCGTCAAAAGTATCGCAATATAGATTGTTTAATCATAGACGATATTCAATTTTTAAGAGGTAAAGAACAAACACAGGTAGAATTTTTCCATACCTTTAATGCTTTGCATGATGCGAACAAACAAATTATTATCTCTAGTGATAGGCCTCCAAAAGAAATTGAAACTTTGGAAGATCGTCTACGCACAAGATTTGAATGGGGTTTGCAAGCTGACATCCAGCCACCAGACTTAGAAACACGTATCGCAATTATCCGTCAAAAAGCATCTAACGATAATATTGAACTTCCAAATGATGTTGTTACTCTTTTAGCTACAAATATTACAACTAACATTCGTGAAATTGAAGGTGCTTATACTAAACTGGTTGCATATACATCTTTAATGGATATGCCTATAACTATTGAAACAGCTCAAAAAGTGCTAAATGATATGAAAATAACTACTGTAACTTATGTTATTACTGCAGATACTATTACTAAGGCAGTAGCAGAATATTTTAATATTAAAACTGATGAGCTTTTCAAACAAAAACGTACCCAAAATATTGCTTATCCTAGACAAATAGCAATGTATTTATGCCGTGAATTAGCAGATCTATCTTATCCTAAAATAGGTGAACTTTTCGGTAAACGTGACCATACAACTGTTTTATATGCCTATGATAAAATATATAAAGGTATGCAAACAGACTTAAAAATTAAAGAAGATGTAACACGCATTACTGAAATAATTAAACAGTAATAATTATCCACAGTTTTTGTGGATAATTTCCCTAATTTCTGTGGATATCTTAAGTATAAATGTTAATACTTAATTAAGCTGTCAATAATGTGGAAAAAAAAGTTAATATTTTAACAGCTTTATGTACATACTCAAAATAGCATAACTAAAGCAAAATTTTAACTTTTCCACATTTTCAACATTACCTACTATGATGACTACTATTTTTTATAAATATAACAGTTATAGAATATAAGGAGGAATGTGTATAAAATGAAGATTAAATGTAATTCTGATGCTCTCAATAAAGCTATTCAAACCGTTCAAAAAGCGATCATCTCTAAACCTAGTACCCCTATTTTTTCTGGCATTCATATCGTAACCATAGAAAATGCAATTGAATTACAAGCTATGGATTTAAATATGGCAATTTCTTGTACTACAGATGCAAATATTTTAGAACCTGGTGAAATCGTTGTTTCTGCTAAATATTTATCTGAGTTAATTCGTAAATTTTCTTGTGAAGAAATTACTATTGAAAAAAATCCTGAAAATAAAACTATCACTATTAATTCTTCATCTTCTGAATTTAAATTACTATTAATGAATGAAGAAGATTTTCCTAAATTCCCTAGCTTTAACGGAAATAAATCTATTGAAATTCCAGACGATAAAATTAAAGATTTGATTAGAAAAACTATCTATGCATGTTCTAATGATGAATCCAGACCACTATTTACAGGTATTCTGTTTGATGTTAGTACAGAAAATATTACTTGTGTCGGCACTAATACTCATAGATTAGCAATTAAATCTGTAGAACAAGCAAATGAAGAAGCTATGAATTTAATTATTCCTTCTAAAGTATTAGCGGAAATTGCCCGTAATTTGAACTCAGACGTACCACAAATGGTAAAGATTTCTTTGTTAAATAATCAAATTATGATTGTTATTGACAATGTTATTATTGTTTCTCGTTTAATTGAAGGTAAATTCCCCGATTATAGAAGAGTTATTCCTCCTAAATTTGCAGTTACTGCTAAAGTAAAAGTTAAAGAATTTGCAAGTGCTGTTGAACGTGTATCCTTATTCTCTAGCGATGGTGAATATAGCATTATTAAAATAAATATCAACAATAATAATATGATTTTAACTTCTAGTAATCCTGCTTCCGGTACTGGTAAAGAAAATGTTGCATGTATTTCTGATGGTGAAAATCTAAACGTAGCTTTTAATTCTCAATACATTGCTGATATTTTAAAGAATATGGAATCTGAAGAAGTTGTACTTTCTTTGAATACTTCTCTAAGTCCTGTTTGCATAAAAGCAGTTGATGATGAAAGTTACACATATATTGTTACTCCCGTCCGCGTAGTATTTTAATGAGGTAGAATATGCAAAAGGTTGAAGTTGCTATAACAACTGAATTTATAACAGTTGATAAGCTTTTAAAGTTTGCTGGAGTAGTTGATAGTGGTGGCCAAGCTTTTCAATTAGTTTTGGATGGTTTGGTAAAAATAAACAATGCTCCTATTCACGAAAAAAGAAAAAAAGTATTTTTAGGTGATAAAGTTAATATCGACGATCAGATTGAATTAACTGTTGTAGCAGAAACGGATGAAAATATCTAAACTTTACGTTGTAAATTTTCGTAATTATAATCAATGTACATTAAATGTATCTTCCACTATCAATGTTCTGTACGGACAGAATGCTCAGGGAAAGACAAATCTTTTGGAAGCTATATATTACGGATCTTTTGGTTTGTCTCATCGTACTAGTACAGAAGAAGAACTTTTAAAGTGGAATTGCAGTGAAATGGCCGTTGGAGTTGATTATGAAAGCTTTACAGGTAATCACGCAATAAAGATAAAAAGATTTAAACAGCTAGAGAGAATAAAAAAGGAAATTTTTCTTGATGGTGTAAAAGTACGTCCAAAAGAGCATTATGGATCTTTAAATACAGTTATGTTTTCTCCTGAAGATTTGCAGCTTATAAAGGGTGAACCAGCTTTAAGAAGAAGATTCTTTGATATGCAGATATCTCAAACTGATCCTATTTATTATGATTTACTGTTAAAATATAATCGTGTTTTACAACAACGTAATAAATTATTAAAGGATTTACGAGAATTTGGAGGAAAAAGAGATATTCTTTTTACATGGAATAAAGAATTTTGTAGTCTAGCTGCAAAAATAACAAAAAAAAGATTGCTTGCTTTAGAAAAAATGGAAAAAATAGCTAGTACTATTTATTCATCTTTAACAAGCAATAAGGAAGAAATAAAAGTAGCTTATGAGCTAAAAGGAAACTCTGGTAATTTAGTATATCCATCATCAATAGATCAGTGTTCGGAAAGTTTCTATTTAGGGTTATTACAAGAAAGAGAACAAGTCGATATATTGAGAGGTAATACTGGAATTGGTCCTCATCGAGATGATCTACAAATTTTACTCAATGGTATGTCTATAAAGTCTTTTGGTTCTCAGGGGCAGCAGCGCACAGGTGCTTTGGCATTAAAGTTATCTCAGCTAGAATATGTAAAACAAGAAATTGGAGAATTTCCTATTCTACTTTTAGATGATGTCATGAGTGAACTTGATAATCAAAGACGTTCACAATTACTTCTTTTTATAGACGGCAGAGTTCAAACATTTATTACGGTCAATGACAAAGAATTAATACCCGAGCTTGCCAATAATGCTTATTTTAAAATTTCTTCAGGTGCTATAGAAGAGGCTTAATATGCAAAAGCTAGAGCAAACAAATAGTATTTTAAAAAACATTTTTGATCCAAGAAAGAAAACTTTTAATGTTTTTGTTCAACCTGGTGAAAAACAAGTAAAAAAAGAATTTCCTTTAGAAGTTAAGGTTCGTTATATTGAGTACTATTTGGAAAAGCATTGGCAAGAAATTGTTGGTGAAAATTTAGTAAAAAATTGCGCTGTATCTAAGCTTCAAGGAAACACTTTATTAATAAAAACCAAATCTTCTCTTTTTGCAAATGAGCTTTTCATGATGAAAAAGTTGCTTTTGCAAAAAATTAATAAAGCTTTAGATGGAAGAATGAGGGTTGTTGATTTAAAATTTCATACAGGAAAAATTGATGTAAATTATTCTAATGAAGAAGTTATAAAAGACGTTGAACCTGTATTATCAATTATTAAATGTCCTGTTTGTGGAGCCAAAATGCTTTCTGATAACAAACTGTGCAATGTTTGTGAAAGAAATGAAAGAAAAAAGCTTCATGAATCTATAGTAGAGCTTTTAAAAATTCAACCATGGCTTAACTTTATAGATTGTCAGCAATATATTAAATGTGACAGGATTGCTTTTCTTGATGCAAAGGAAGCGTTAGAAAATTTTTATTTTGAAAAGGTACGTTTAGGATATGCTGAAGAGATTGATAACTGTATGGCAGTAATGCTTTTAACAGGGAAAAATGCTCTAGAAATTGATGAAAAGACATTTAATAATAGCTTAGAATTTTTGAGGAGGAAGCAAGATGTACTTACATCTAGGATCTGATTACATGATAAAAAATAGTGAAATAATTGCGATTTTTAATCTCAAAGATTCTGAGTCCGATATCTATAATGAATATATAAAAAAGTATGCTGATAAATATGAAATTATAGATGTTTCTGAAGGTGAAGAGTTTTATAGTTGTGTTTTGACAGAAAAAAAGATTTATCTTTCTGCTATATCTTCTTTTACATTAAAAAAACGTTTAGAAGAAGGTTATGTAGTAGATCCTGTTTATGCTAATATTTAATCTTACTGCAGGAGGTAAAAATGGCACAAGATATTGATATTGAAAAAGCTACGGCAGTTGAAGAAAAATATGATGGAAGTAAAATTCATGTTTTAGAAGGCTTGGAAGCCGTAAGAAAAAGACCTGCTATGTATATTGGTAGTACCTCTGAACGTGGTTTACACCATTTAGTATATGAAGTTATAGATAATAGTATAGACGAAGCATTAGCTGGACATTGTTCTGATATTAAAGTTACTATTCATGAGGATAATAGTATTACCGTTAGTGACGATGGACGTGGTATTCCTGTTGATATAATGCCAAAAGAAAAGAAACCTGCAGTAGAAGTAATTATGACTGTTTTACATGCTGGTGGTAAATTTGGTGATGGTGGCTATAAAGTATCTGGTGGTTTACATGGTGTTGGTGTTACCTGCGTTAATGCTTTGAGTGAACATTTAGAAGTTGAAGTTCATCGTGATGGAAAAAGCTATGGCATTGAATTTGCTAAAGGTAAAACTACTAAAAAGCTTTTTGTAAAAGGTGATGCTTTAGGAACAGGTACTATTGTACATTTTAAACCAGATGCTTCTATATTTACTGTTACTGTTTATAGCTATGAAACTTTGCGTCATCGTATTCGTGAATTAGCATTTTTAAATAAAGGTATTACCATTACTCTTACAGATGAGAGAGAAAATGGTAAATCTGAAACTTTCCATTTTGCTGGCGGTATTATAGAATTTGTTAATCATGTAGATGAAAACAAAGATCTTATCAATGATAAAGTTATTTATCTTGAAGGTGCAAAGGATGGCATTATTGTTGAATTAGCAATGCAATATTGTGATACTTATAATGAAAATGTCTTTACTTATGTTAATAACATTAATACAGAGGAAGGCGGTACTCATTTAAGTGGTTTTAGAAAAGCTTTGACTAGAACAATAAATAACTATGCTCGTAAAAATAATCTTTTGAAAGAAAACGAAGAAGCATTAAGCGGCGATGATGTACGTGAAGGTTTAACTGCTGTATTAAGCTTAAAAATTCCTAATCCTCAATTTGAAAGCCAAACTAAGATTAAACTTGGTAATAGTGAGGTTATGCCTATTGTTGATAGTTTAGTTGGTGATGCTTTAACAGAATTTTTTGAAGAGGATCCTAGTGTTGCGAAAAAAGTTGTGGCAAAAGGTATTATGGCTGCTCGTGCTCGTGCAGCTGCAAGAAAAGCTAAAGAACTTATTCGTAGAAAAAATGCTTTAGAAAGTGGTAGTTTACCTGGCAAATTAGCAGATTGTCAAAGTAAGGATGTTAATGAAACTGAGATTTATTTAGTCGAAGGTGATTCTGCAGGCGGAAGTGCTAAGCAAGGTCGTGATCGTAAATTCCAAGCAATTTTACCTTTACGTGGCAAAATTTTAAATGTAGAAAAAGCTCGTTTAGATAAAATGTTAAGCAGTGAAGAAATTCGTAATATGATTACAGCTTTTGGTTGCGGTATCGTTGATGCTAGTGAAGCTAATGAAGAAGCAGAATCTTCTGGTAAGAAAAAAAATAAGGTTGGTAGTTTTGATATTTCTAAGCTGCGTTATGGTAAAATTATTATCATGACTGATGCCGATGTCGATGGTGCCCATATTCGTACTTTACTATTAACTTTCTTCTATCGTCATATGGAACCTTTAATTAGAGAAGGACATGTATATATTGCTCAACCTCCCTTATACTTAATTAAGAAAGGACAAAAGCATTTCTATGCTTATAGTGATCAAGAATTGCAAGATATTCTTGATGAAGTAGGTAGAGATAATAATTTCAATGTTCAACGCTATAAAGGTTTAGGTGAAATGGACCCTGAGCAATTGTGGGAAACTACTATGGATCCAGAAAAACGCACCGTGCTTCAAGTTCACTTGGAAGATGCAGTTGAAGCAGATAGAATCTTCTCTATTTTGATGGGCGATAAAGTTGAACCTCGTAGAGAATTTATTGAGGCTAATGCTAAGAACGTTCGTAATCTAGATTTATAAGAGGTTAAAAATGAAAATAAAAAAAGGTCTTTCTGATGCAGATATGCTGAAAGGTTATAATGAAAATTTAACCTTTGAAAATGGTATGTATGCAGATGAAACTGTAACTAAAAGCAAAATTAAAGGTGTAAAAGCTCCAGCAAAAAAGGAACTTTTATTACCTGAAGATGCTCAAGAGCGTTTAAATAGATTTCTGTTGGAAATCAGTATGGAATGGTTGAAAAATAAGGGTGGCAATTGTACTTGGAAGGTTTCCAAGGAAGATGGTCAAATTACGATTAAGCCTGTTGCCATAACAAAAAAATAATGATAAAAAAAGTCTTTTCTTTACCACAAGCTGAGGTATTGCTGAGTTGTGAAAATGAATATAGACATGAACAAACCTTTCTTGCTATGGCGGGAGGTCGTAAGCCAGCTGCATCTTGGGTAAAGACATTATTAGAAAAAAATAGTGATGTTAATAGATTTGCTGCTGATAAAGGTGCTAAATATTTCCTGGGAAATAATATTGTTCCTGATGTAGTTTTAGGTGATGCTGATAGTGCTGGAAAGAAAATTTTTCAGCAGGCTGCTAGTTTAGGTAGCGAGGTATTAACCTACCCTACAGAAAAAGATGATACTGATTTACAGCTTTTATTACAAAAGTTACCTGTTGGGGACTTAATTATTAGTGGCATTTGGGGTGGTCGTTTTGATCATCTTTATAGCAATGTGTTCAGTTTAACTAAGATTTCAGAGGATAAGCTAGGCCTGATTATTATGGCGGATGATAAAGAATTAATGTTTTTTCTTAAAGCAAAGGAAGCATTAAAATTTGATTTTGTTAATAATCAAGCTATAGAGGCAATCTCGCTTTTGCCTTTGACACAAAATACTGAGGTATCTATAGAAGGTGTGCATTGGCCTTTGGAAAAGCAAAGCTTAAACATGTATCAACCTTATGCTATTAGCAACGTTATTGAGAATGGTAATACTGTGATATGTTCTTGTCATGAAGGTATGATAGGTTTATATTGTAGTTTTAAATAGTTTAATTTTTTATTAATATAAATGTTGGTATTAAGAAATAAGAGGTGATAAAGTGGAATTGGAAAATAGCACTGGCAAAGTCCTCCCGGTCTACATTGAGGAGGAAATGCAAAAATCTTATATAGATTATGCTATGAGCGTTATTATCCAACGTGCTTTACCGGATGTTCGTGATGGTTTAAAACCTGTTCATCGTAGAATTCTCTATGCAATGCAAGAAGCAGGTATGGCTTCTAATAAGCCTTATAAAAAATCTGCTCGTATTGTCGGTGACGTTTTAGGTAAGTATCACCCCCATGGTGATTCTTCTGTTTATGATGCTATCGTGCGTTTAGCACAGGACTTCTCTACTCGTTATTTAATGGTTGATGGCCATGGTAACTTTGGTAGTGTGGATGGTGATCCACCGGCAGCAATGCGTTATACTGAAGTTCGTATGGCAAAAATGGCTGAAATAATGTTGGAGGATATAGAAAAGGATACAGTTGATTTTGTTCCTAACTATGATGAGTCCTTAAAAGAACCTAGCGTTTTACCATCAAAGGTACCTGCTATTCTTATTAATGGTAGTTCTGGTATTGCTGTAGGTATGGCTACTAATATTCCTCCTCATAATTTGGGTGAGGTTATTGATGGCTTAGTAATGTTGATCGATGATCCTGATGTTGAGCTTCACCAATTGATGACAGCAATTAAAGGCCCTGACTTCCCTACTGCTGGTTTAATTTTAGGTACTGAAGGAATTAAGTCTGCTTACAGCACTGGACGTGGTGTTGTTAAAATTCGTGCAAAAGCTGAGTTTGAGCCTATTAATCCTAAAAAGCCTGATGGACGTCAACAAATTGTTGTAACTGAGTTACCTTACCAAGTTAACAAAGCACGCTTGCAAGAATATATTGCTGATTTGGTAAAAGATGGTGTAATTGAAGGTATCAGTGATATTCGCGATGAGTCTGATAGAAGAGGTATGCGCCTAATCATTGAACTTCGTAGTGATGCAGTTCCTAGTGTAGTTTTAAATCAACTTTGGAAGCATACCCAATTACAAAGCTCTTTTGGCATTATTATGCTAGCTTTAGTAAATGGTCAGCCTAAGGTTTTAAATCTGAAGCAAATTTTGGAATGTTATCTAACACATCAAAAAGATGTTATCACTAGACGTACTCGTTACGAATTAGGAAAGGCAAAAGATAGAGCTCACATTTTAGAGGGCTTGAAAATTGCTTTAGATAATCTTGATGCAGTTATTCAAACTATTAGAAGTAGCGCTACTGCAGATATTGCTAGAACAGCTTTGATGGAAAACTTTAAATTAAGTCAACGTCAAGCTCAAGCAATTTTAGATATGCGCTTACAACGTCTGACAGGTTTGGAACGCAAGAAGATTGAAGACGAATATATTGATGTTCTGCAAACTATCGATTGGTTGGAAAGTGTTTTGGCTGACGAAAGAAAAGTGTTAAACATCATTAAAGAAGATTTAATTGAATTGAAACAACGTTTTGGTGATGAGCGTCGTACTGAAATTACAGTAGATACTTCTGAAATGGATGTGGAAGACTTAATTGCAGAAGAAGATATCGTAGTGACTATTAGTCATCGTGGTTACATTAAGCGTCAAACCTTAGATAACTTCCGTAATCAAAAACGTGGCGGTGTTGGTAAGAATGGTGGTGCTGGTAAAAATGTTGAAGATAGTGCAAAACATCTCTTCATAACTACAACACATCATAACATTCTATTCTTTACCAATAAAGGTAGAGTATATCGTCAAAAAGGTTATGAAATTCCTGAGGGTAGTCGTACTGCGAAAGGAACAGCTATAATTAATGTTCTTCCTTTAGAACAGGATGAAAAGATTACTGCTGTAATTCCTGTAAAAGAATTCCAAGAAGGTCATTATATGTTCATGGCAACCAATAAGGGTACTGTTAAGAAGACTAATCTGTCTGATTTTGATAGCATTCGTAAGGTTGGTATGATTGCAATAAACCTCGATGAGAAAGAAGAACTTATAGGTGTAGAACTGACTAATGGTCAATGTGATATTATATTGGGAACAAATAATGGTATTTGCATTGTATTCAATGAGCAGGATGTTCGTCCTATGGGAAGAACTGCACATGGTGTTCGTGGTATCAATATAAATGAGGACTTTGGCGACAGAGTTATTGCTATGGATGTAAGAGATCCTGAAGTAGATGCGGAATGTGATGTTTTAACTGCTACGGAACAAGGTATTGGTAAGCGTACAGCATTTAGTGCCTATAAGCAACAAACTCGTGGTGGTAAGGGTACAATTAATGTAAAAATAACAGAACGTACTGGTGCTGTTATTGGTATGAAGATTATTCATAAAAAACAAGAGATTATGCTTATTACTGCTGGAGGTATTATAATTCGTCAAAATGCTAAGGATATTTCTCAACTTGGCCGTTATGCTCAAGGTGTTAAATTAATGACATTATCCGATGGTGATAAAGTTGTTTCTTTGGCAGCTATCTATAATGACGAGGCAGAAGAATAAATTATTTGGTACCTTAAATATAGATAATAAACTAACCTCTGAAGCGTGATGTTTCAGAGGTTGCTCTTTTTGTTAAATGATATTAAATAAAAAAATATAATTTTGTGTAAATACTACAATAAAATAGTTCATTTTTAAATTAATATATGGTAAAATAAGGGTATCATTTTTGAGTAATTCAGCAAGGAAGTGAAGGAATGGAATTTGTTAAATCTGCTGACGTTGTTGTTATTGGTGGCGGCATCGTTGGTACTGCAATTTTACGTGAGCTTTCCAAGTATGATTTGCAATGTGTTTTAGTAGAAAAAGAGCCTGACGTGGCGTTAGGTACTACTAAAGCAAATAGTGCAATTTTGCATGCTGGTTTTGACGCTCCTACTGGTAGCATGAAAGCTATCACTAATGTTCGTGGTAATAAACTTTATCATGAATTACAAAAAGAACTGAATCTTGATATTGAATGGACTGGTTCTTTAGTAGCTGCTACAACTGATGAAGAAATGGAAACTTTGCAAGAGCTGTTAAAACGCGGCGAAGCTAATGGCGTTGAAGGCTTAAAGATTCTTTCTCATGAAGAAGTTTTGGCACAAGAACCTAATCTTCAAACTGTAAAGGGTGCATTATGGGCTCCTACAGCAGGTGTATGCTGGCCTTTTGGTGCTGCTATTGCTTTTGCTCAATGTGCAGTGCAAAATGGTGCTGAAGTTATTCGTAACTGCGGTGTTGTTGGTTTTGTAAAAGAAAACGGCAAAATTACTGGTGTAGAAACTACTCAAGGTACTATTGCTTGTAAATATGTTGTAAATGCTGCTGGTGTTTATGCTGATGATATTGCTAAATTAGCTGGTGATGAAAGCTTCAGCATTACTCCGCGTAAAGGCGAATACATTCTGTTTGATAAGACTGCTCGTGCTAGCTTAGTAAACGGTGTCGTATTCCCCTGCCCCACCAAAAAATCTAAAGGTATTTTAGTTTGCACTACTACCCATGGTAACACCTTCATTGGTCCTAATGCTAATGAAGTAGAAAATAAAGAAGACAAAGCAGTTGGTAGCGAAGGTATGAACGAAATTATTGCTTCCGCTCGTAAATTAGTACCTAACCTGCCTATGGGTGCTTCTATTACCCAATTTGCTGGTTTACGTGCTGTTTCTAGCACTGGTGACTTTGTATTAGGTCAATCTGCTGCTGTAGAAAACCTGTATAATGCTGCTGGTATGCAATCTCCTGGTTTAACCGCAGCTCCTGCAGTTGGTGAAATGTTGGCTAAACAAGTTGCTGAAGCTGCTGGTGCAGCTGCTAAAGCTGAATTTAAAGCTGAATTGCCAGCAAAGAAAGCTTTCTGCCGCATGACTATGGAAGAACAAGCAGCTGCTATTGCTGAAAATAGTCTGTATGGTCGTGTTATCTGCCGTTGCGAAACTGTTACTGAAGGTGAAATCGTAGAAGCAATTAACTCCCCTGTTGGTGCAACAACTGTCGATGGTGTAAAACGTCGTACCCGCGCAGGTATGGGTCGTTGCCAAGGTGGTTTCTGCGGTCCTCGTGTAACTCAAATTATTGCACGTGAACTGAATATTACCGTTCCGGAAGTTTTGAAAGAACGCGCAGATTCTAATATGTTCTATGAAAAATATCCAGTAGATGGCGGGGAGGCATAATTATGAATAATTTATATGACGTAGTTATCGTTGGTGGTGGTCCTGCCGGCCTTTCTGCTGCTTACAGTGCTTGGCAAAATGGTGCTAAAAAGATTCTTGTTATTGAACGCGACCGTGAATTAGGTGGCATTCTTCAACAATGTATTCATAATGGCTTTGGTTTGCACTACTTTAAAGAAGAATTGACTGGTCCTGGCTTTGCTCATAAAGCTATCGAATTAATTCAAGATAAACCTGAAATTGAAACTATGGTTGATACCATGGTTTTGGAAGTTAGAAAAGATCGTACTGTAGTTGCAGCTAACCCTGAAAAAGGTTTAATTACCGTTGAAGGTAAAACCATAATTCTTACCATGGGTTGCCGTGAACGTACTCGTGGCGCTATCCGTATTCCTGGTGAACGTCCTGCTGGCGTATTTACTGCGGGCGCTGCTCAACGTATGGTTAATATGGAAGGCTATTTGCCTGGCCACAAGATTGTTATCCTGGGTTCTGGCGATATCGGTCTGATTATGGCTCGTCGTATGAGCTTAGAAGGATGCAAGGTTCAAGCTTGCTTGGAAATCTGCCCATTCTCCAATGGCCTAACTCGTAACATCGTTCAATGTTTGAACGACTTTAATATTCCTTTGTACTTGTCTCATACCATTGTTAAGATTCATGGTGAAAAACGTGTTACTGGTATTACCGTTGCTAAGGTTGATGAACGAATGAATCCGATTCCTGGTACTGAGTTTGATATTGAATGCGATACCGTATTGTTGTCTGTTGGTCTGATTCCTGAAAATGAGCTGTCTCGTAACCTGGATTTGGATATGTATCCTTTGACTACTGGCCCGATGGTTGACCAACATCGTGAAACCAGCTTAGATGGTTTCTTTGCTGCAGGTAACGTAGTTCACGTACATGACCTGGTTGACTTCGTAGCAGAAGAATCTTTAATTGCAGGTAAATATGCAGCTTTGAAGGCTCAAGGTAAATTAGCAGGTGATGTACGTACTGTAAAAGTTAATGCTATTGATGGTGTTCGTACTTGCGTACCCCAAAGAGTTTCTCTGCCTGCTGAAATTCCTGATGATGAAAAAATTAAGCTGTATATGCGCGTAGGTGCACCTCATCGTAAGGTTAAATTAGAGATTAAGAGTGGCGATAAAGTACTCTTAAGCAAACCTTTACCTGTTGCTAAACCGAGCGAAATGATTGCTGTAGAAATTCCTAAGGCTAAATTTGCTGATATTGGCGAAGAAATTTCTGTTGGTTTAGTAATGTAAGGAGGGCAAGAAAATGGCTGTTGAAACTAAAGTTATGAACTGCATTATGTGCCCTATGGGCTGCGAAATGACTGTCACCATGGAAGATGGCAAATTTGCTAGTGTAACTGGTAATACCTGTCCTCGTGGTGCTAAATATGCTCAAGATGAAGTTACTGCTCCTAAGAGAATGTTGACCTCTACTGTTAATGTTGAAGGTGGCTTGCTGCCTTTACTGCCTGTAGTATCTGCGACTGTTCTGCCTAAAGAACGCGTTGTAGAATGTGCAGCATTTCTGCGTGGTGTAACTGTAAAAGCTCCTATTAAAACTGGTGATGTTGTTGTCGAAAATATCCTTGGTTTGGGTGTTAACGTAATTGCTAGCCGTGATATGGACAAAATCTAATAAATTTTAATAACCTGGCGCTGTCTATAATATAGGCAGCGCTTTTTTATTTCAGTAAGGTTTAAGTAAAAAATAGTATAATATAAC
>JAKSOK010000029.1 GCA_024405615.1 Phascolarctobacterium sp. | reverse complement strand
GAGGAGTTTATCAAGCAGGTAAATCCGAAGTATGCGCTCATAAGCTGCAATGATCCCGGTCATGACCATCCTAATAAGAGTATTGCTAAACGCTATAAAAACTTGGGGATAAAAACATATAGTACCCGAGAACAGGGAGATGTTGTACTCGTAACCGATGGCAAGAATATTGAATTCCCTAATCTAAAATAATAAAAGTTAAAGGTCTACATTAGATATGTAGGCCTTTTTTCTTTTCTACTCTTGACTATATTATAACTATACACCTTATAATGCAGATAATATTAGAAGTTTCATTAATATGTGAATGGATGCATGGAGCTAGATATTTATCATGAAGATTTTATACTTGACTAATATTGCCCGTAGACTAGGCATGATGCAACAAGGTCTGGAAAAGCTACAACAAGAAGGGAAATTGGATAATGGTTCTCACTGCTATTGGATTGATAGCAATACTGTTTGGGATAATGAATGGGAGCAAAGATTTAAGCAAGCAGAGCTGGTCCTTATTCGTTGGATGGGAACAGGACTGGATACTCCTTTTTTATCTAAAACCATAGCTAGCCTAAAGCTTTGGAAAACTCCTTACTTCTGTAAGGCTGATACTGCAAGCGAAGAAATTCAAAAACTAACTGCTGAGCAGCTTAGCACTATCAAAGGCTATGCTCTTTATGGTGGAGAAATAAATTATTACAATCTTTGGCTTTATTTAGCAAATATTTGCGGTGGTAATTTTACCGAAATTCATAAACCGGATCCTATTCATTGGTGTGGCATATTTCACCCTCGGGCGCAAAAGGTATATACTGACTTAGACAGCTATGTAAAGGATTTTTGTAAACCTGGCTTACCTAATATTGGCATCTTGTTTTATAGAGATGAATGGGTTTGGAACGATGTAAATTATCCGAGTGCACTTATAGATGCAATTGAACGACAAGGCATGAATGCTGTATGTGTATTTAGCAATGGTATTCCTGATACGTCTATGGGAATGCCCAGCATGCCCGAGGTCTTTCAACGTTTCTTTAAAAAAGCTGGCCTCAGTTATATAGATTGTCTTATTAATACGCAAAAGTTTTCTCTAACTGGCAGTGCTGCTTTAACTGTTGATTTTCTTAAGGAAATGGATATTCCTGTCTTAGCAGCTTACACTATTATGACAGAATATGATGTATGGAAGGATAGCCTCGAAGGCATGAATGCTATGGAGGTTTCCATATCTTTAAGCTTACCTGAATTTGATAGTGTTGTTCATGGTGTTCCTGTGGCCTTTAAAAGAATTCTACCTAACGGAGATGTACGCTACTTGCCTATTATGGATAGAGTAGAGCGCATGATTGCTAAAGCTAAAAAATGGGCCCTTCTACGTAAGAAAGAAAATGCAAAAAAGAAGATAGCTATTATTTTCCATAATTATCCGCCGAAAAATTCTAATATTGGTTCTGCCGTAGGTTTGGATACTATAGAAAGTGTACGTATTCTTTTAGAAAATTTGCAGGAACGTGGCTATAAACTTGATTACATTCCTACTGATGGTAAAGAATTTATACGTCAACTTACCGCTAATGCTACTAATGATAAAGAGCTACTGACCGATAGACAAATAGATGAAGCAAATAAGCTTTCAAGCGAAGAATATAAAAAGAAATTTGCTACCTTTACCGATTATAATCAAAAGCAATTGAGCGAGCATTGGGGAGAGGCGCCTGGTTCAGTTATGGAATATGAAGGCAAGCTTATTATTCCAGGAACCATGAATGGTAATGTGTTTATTACTGTTCAACCTGCACGTGGCTATGGTGAAGCACCTGAAATGCTTTATCACGATCCTCTAGTACCACCAACTCATCATTATTTAGGTTTTTATCATTGGTTACGAGAGGTTTGGCAAGCAGATGCTGTAGCTCATATTGGAACGCATGGTAATTTAGAATGGTTGCCAGGCAAGAATGCAGGCTTAGCTTGCAGTTGTTATCCAGATATGTCCATTGGCGATTTACCTAATATTTATCCTTATCACATGACTATAACTGGTGAAGGACTACAAGCAAAACGCAGAGGTGCAGCACGTCTTATTGAACACCTTCCAGCACCTCAAACTCAGGCCGGAGTTTATGATGAACTGGAAGAGTTAGATAAAGCTATAGATGAATATGTGCATTTTGTAGCTAATCAACCAGAAAATGTCGATAAGCTTAAGGAAATTCTTTTAGAAAAAGTCACTAAAGCTGATTTACAAGAGGAAGTGCCTTACGCTGAAACAGACTCCTTTGATGTTTATGTAGGCAAGCTTCATAATTATATATCTGATCTTAAGCAAATGGAGGTACATAATGGACTCCATATTTTAGGTCGAGTACCTGAAAAGAAAATACTTTTAGACTATCTTTGGGTAATCACCCGTCTTGATAATGGAGAAATTACTAGTCTTCAGGAGGTTATTGCCAATTGTCACGGAGTAGCTTATGAAGATTTGCTAAAGGATAGCAATAAGCTTTATGAGCCTTTAGGAGTAACCTATGGTAAGCTCATTGATATCATTTTGGAGAGAAGCTATGAGCTTTTGGGAATCTTGGAAGAACATGCTTTCCAAGAAGAAGGTATAGATGCTGTATTGAAGCTGGAATGGCTAAAGAATGCTAATGAAGAAGAGTTGTTAAAGCTTCAGCAAAGTTGTCAATTTATCAATACAGAGCTATATCCTAAACTGTTATTGACAACACAGGAACAAGACAATATTTTACGTAGCTTTGAAGGTCGTTATGTAGCACCTGGACCTAGCGGTTCTCCTGGGGCAGGTGGTGCGGATTTATTGCCCACAGGACGTAATTTCTTCGGCTTGGATCCTCGCACTTTACCTACAGAAGCTGCTTATATTATTGGTAAGCAATTAGGTGATGATGCTATTAATCGCTTTATTGAGGAGGAAGGACATTATCCTGAGAGCGTAGGTATTGTTATGTGGAGTGGCTCCAATATGCGCAGTCATGGCCAATGTGTAGCAGAATATCTGTATCTCATGGGGCTTAAACCTAAGTATCAAAGCGGAAGCAGACGCGTAACAGGTTTGGAGGTAATTCCTTTAGAGGAATTGCAACGCCCAAGAATAGACGTTACTGCAAGAATCAGTGGTATGTTTAGAGACTCTATGCCAGCTCTCATAAATCTTATGGATAAGGCAGTTCTGATGGTTGCCGCTTTAGATGAGCCTGAGGATATGAACTTCGTTAAGAAGCATGTTGGTATGGATGCTCAGGAATTAGAGGCTTCTGGTCTTGATAAAAAGGAGGCTTGGCGCCAAGCTGCTTATCGTGTTTTTGGTGATGCTTTAGGTACCTATGGAGCTGGTGTGGCTGCATTGCTGGATAACAAAAACTGGGAAACCGTTGATGATATTGCAGAGGTTTATGTTCGCTGGGGTGGTCATGCCTATGGAGGAAGAACACAAGGTAAATTCATGCCACATTTGTTCCGCAAACGTATGCAACAGGTGGAAATTGCTATTAAAAACGAGGATAACCACGATACGAACATGCTCAGCAGCGACGATTATAATGCTTATCATGGTGGTATGATTGCTACAGTTAAGAGTATTAGAGGAAAGGCACCAAAAGGCTATGCCGGAGATAGCACGGATAGAAGTAGAATCCAGTTGCACAGCGTGCAGGAGCAGGCTAAACGTATTTTCCGAAGTGAGTCCATAAATCCTAAATTTATCCAAGGTATGATGGAGCATGGTTATAAAGGTGCAGCGGATTTAGCCAATATGGTTGCGCATAGCTTCCAATGGGATGCTACTAGCGAGGTTATGGAAGACTGGATGTATGAGAAATACGCTGAAAAGTATATGCTGGACAGTAAAATGCAAGAGTGGTTTAGAGAGATAAATCCTTGGGCTTTACAAAGAATGACAGAAATAATGTTAGAAGCTGCTCAACGTCAGATGTGGAAAGCTAAACCGGAAACTTTAGCAGAGTTACAGGAACTCTATCTATCCATGGAAGGAGAAATTGAGGAGCTGAACGATGACTAAGCAACTAAAAATGCTAGTACTGAGTTTAACAGGACAATGCAATTTTAATTGTGTTTATTGTTATGCATCAGAACACTCTCAAGAGATTATGAGTGTTCAAACGGCTATTGCTGCCGTAAAAATGGTAGCAAAATATAATGCTGGTGAGCCTTTTATCATCCAGTTTAGCGGTGGAGAGCCACTACTAAATTTCTCAACTTTGCAAGCAGTTGTGGAATTTGTAGAACAAAATAATATTTCCTGTAAGCTTCAACTTCAGACAAATGCTTCTTTGATAACAGAGCGTATTGCTAGATTTCTTTATGAGCATAAGGTGGCTATAGGTATTAGCCTAGATGGCAGACCTAGTGTTAATGACTTACTACGTAAGACTAAAGATGGAAAAGGTGCAAGTAAAAGTTCGATTCAAGGAATTGCTGTTTTACAAAAATTAGGTATAGCTTGTGGCCTGACTTGTGTGGTTTCTGAAACTAATGTTGAAAAGCTGGCAGAGACTTTAGATTTTGCCTATTATTTAGGTAATATACGTGTATTAGGCTTTGATTTATTGCGAGGACAGGGGCGTGGTAATAGTTTGAAGGCTGCCACTGAGGAGCAAATGCAAAAAGCTTTAGAGGATGTTTGGCAACGTAATGAAGCTTTAGCTAAAGCTTTTGGCTATAAAATTCAATTAAATCAATTGACTAAAGCATATAATTTTAAAAATTCTACTGCTAAGACGATTTTCGCTCATTGCCATGCCATGACAGGAGAAGCGGCATTTATAAATGCGGAAGGGGAAATTTATGCTTGTGCTTCTTTTGTAGATGATGAACGCTTTTATTTGGGCAATGTTTCTCATGGTATTGATGATGAACGCAGTGCAAAGGTGCAAAATTTAGTAAGTGAGGCAATGGGCTTTTGTCAAGCTTGTGAGCGTTTCGATAGCTGTGGTGGTGGCTGTTTAGCTAGATGGTATAAACAGGATTTAACCCAGCAGCATCCTTATAAAGCTGAATGTGCTTTAAAATTGTTTTTTGCAAATAAGGCTTGACTGTATTATCGCTATATAGTTTACAATCAATTTAGGTGTTAGGTTAAAATTTACAAGGAGGTAATATTATGGCACATCCACAAGTACAAATTCCTGAAGGTCCTCACGGTAAAGCTCGTTATGAAAGCGCAAAGCGTCATGCAGCTGCAGCTAAGGCCGCTGGTAAAACCAGTGCTGAAATCCATGAGGTTTTCAAAAAGGTTATGGAGTTCAATCCCAAAACTGATTTGGACCAATTGTCCAATGAAGGGGCCCATGGTAGATATAAATCTGCCGTTATTCATGCCCAACATGCATTAGCAAATGGCAAATCTAGTGCTGAAGCTCATGAGCTTTTCAAAAAAATCAAAGCAGGCGAAAATCCTGGTGGTAAACATACTGCAAAATAAATTCAAAACTCAAAAATATGATATGCTCCCTTTATGAGAGATAGTGAAAAAAACACTGTTTGTCATGAAGGGAGCATTTATTATGTCCTTTAGTACATATAATGCTTTCAAAAAATAATAATATGTACTTGACCATATAATTGCTATACAGTATATAATTTGCCCTATAAGATAAAATAGGTATCTCTATGAGATTTTGGAGGATTATTATGAAGCGTGTTGCAGTTTATCCTTTTACAGCAATTGTTGGTCAAGAAGTTATGAAATTAGCTTTAATTTTAAATGTTATTAATCCAGCCTTGGGCGGCGTTTTAATAAAAGGGGAAAAAGGAACAGCCAAATCTACTGCTGTTCGTGCTTTAGCTGAGCTATTGCCGGCAATGAACATTGTAGCTGGTTGTAAGTATCATTGCGATCCTTTTGATAGTAATCATTATTGTGATGAATGTACAGAACTGGCTTTAAAGGGTGAATTACCTAATACAACAGCTAAAATGAAGGTTGTGGAACTTCCTGTAAGTGCAACCGAAGACCGCGTGGTAGGCACATTAGATATTGAACAAGCTATAAAAAAAGGTGAAAAGAAATTTGAGCCGGGTATTTTGGCTTTAGCTAATAGAAATATTCTTTATGTTGATGAAATAAATTTGTTAGATGATCATGTTGTAGATGTTTTGCTTGATGCTGCTGCTATGGGAGTTAATACGGTAGAACGCGAAGGTGTATCCTATAGCCACCCGGCGAAATTTGTTCTTGTTGGCACCATGAATCCTGAAGAAGGGGACATTAGACCTCAATTGTTAGATCGTTTTGGTTTAAGTGTTGTTGTTACCGGTGAACACGAGCCTGCAAAAAGAGTGGAAGTTATCAAACGCCGTTTAGCCTATGAATTGGATGCGGATAGTTTTATAGCTAGGTATGAGGAAGAGCAAAAAGCTTTGGCAGAAAAAATAACTGTTGCCCAAAAGCTTTTACCAGAGGTTACTTTCAGCGATGAACTTTTGACAAAGGTTGCTCAATTGGCAATTGAATTAGGAGTAGATGGTCACCGTGCAGATATTACAGTTATTAAAACAGCTATGACCGTAGCAGCCTATGAAGGAAGAAAAGAAACCAGCTTAGAGGATGTTAAGACTGCAGCCAAATTGGTATTGCCTCACCGTATGCGTAGACGTCCTTTTGAAGAAGGTACTTTGGATTGGGATAAGGTAGAAAGCATACTTATGGCCTAAGGGTGATGTTATGAGAAATTATGCCTATTATCCTTTTACAGCTATAGTTGGGCAAGAGCAGGTTAAGCAGGCTCTTTGTATTGCCATGGTTAACCCTAAAGTTGGGGGATTGCTTATTGGTGGAAGACCAGGGACTGGTAAATCTGTAATTGTTAGAAGCATTAGAGAATTACTGAATCCTAGAAAATTGCTGAATTTACCACTTAATATCACTGAAGATATGCTTTTCGGTTCTATTGATATGGAAAAAGCGCTGCGTTTTGGCGTAAAACAATTTTCCCAAGGTTTATTGGGAAAGGCCAATGGGCAAATACTTTATATAGATGATATTAATTTATTGCGTCCTGAACTATTAAGTTCTATAGTTAATATACAAGCAGAAGGAATTAACAGGGTTGAAAGAGAAAGTGTATCTTATGAGGAGCAAACTGTTTTTTCTCTCATAGGCACCATGAATGCGGATAATGGAACTCTATCTAACCAACTTTTAGACCGGTTTGGTATGTATGTTGAGAGTGAAAATATTCAGGATGTGGAACAACGTAAGGAAATAATCAGAAGAACACTGGAGTTCCAAATTAATCCAGCTCGGTTAATTGATAGCTATAGTCAAGAAACTACAGAATTAAAACAGAAGCTTACTAAAGCCGTAGAGATACTGCCGAGAATGCAACTATCAGAAGCTATGCTAATTTTGGCTGCCCAGATGTGTGCGCAAGCTTTTTGTGCAGGGCATAGAGCGGAATTGTTTTTGCTAGAAACGGCCAAAGCAATAGCTGCTATAGCTGGCAGATGTTTTGTACTTCCTAAAGATTTAGAAGCTGCAGCAGTTTATGTTTTGCCTCATAGAATGCGCAAGCCTCCGGAAGAAGCTCAAGAGGAAACTCCTGATGAAAAGCAGAATAATGAAGAAAACAATCCGCAGGAGCAGGATAATTCCGAAGACGTAGATGGTAATAGTGATGATGAAATTCAGGAAAATGCTGCTCCTCCGTTAGATATGCCCAATAATACTTCTTCTGAAGACTCTAGTTCGGAGGGAGAGTCGAAGGATAATGATACAAATGAATTTCCCTCTAACAATAAAGCTCCAGAGGAACTGATTGCTGCAATAAATAATAGTTTTAAAATTCCTAATCTTGTATTGGATTTAGGAAAATCCAGCCAAATAAAGCGCGGAAGCGGTAAAAGAAGTATTACGCGTACTGATTTAAAGCAGGGACGTTATGTTCGCGCAGAGCAACCGCAAGGGAAGGTGGAAGACTTAGCCTTTGATGCTACCATTAGAGCTGCCGCTCCTTTTCAAAGCTTAAGACCATCTAATGGTTGCGCTCTTACATTATATAATGAAGATTTGCGCCAAAAGGTGAGAGAAAAACGCATAGGTAATACGTTCTTGTTTGCAGTTGATGCAAGTGGTTCCATGGGTGCTAGGGAACGTATGGGAGCTGTCAAAGGTGCAATTCATTGTATGCTTCAGGAGGCCTATCAAAAGCGTGATAGAGTTGGCATGCTAGCCTTTAGACGCGATAAAGCAGAAATGCTTTTACCTATTACTAGAAGTGTTGATTTGGCACAACGTTGTTTAAGTCAAATGCCTACAGGTGGCAAAACACCCTTGGCTGAAGGCTTAGCTTTGGCCTATAGTACCCTCGATAGGTTAGTAAGAGCAGATCAAAACTTAGAACCAATTCTAATTTTAGTTACTGATGGTCGTGCAAATAGCAAGTTGAATGATAATGAAAATCCTGTGGAAGCAGCAATAAAGATGGCTCAGTATATACGTAAGGCAAAAATAACTGCTCTAGTTTTAGATACGGAAAAGGGCTATGTAAAACTAGGCTTGGCCAAAACAATTGCTAGAGAAATGGGAGCAAATTATTATCATATTGATAAGCTATCCCAAGAGAATATCCTACGAATTGTACGAAATATAGGGGATTAAATACTAGTTGTATTAATAAAATTGTCAGCAAATGAGGTGTAGTATGGCTGTTAAAACTAGGCACTTTTTTAACTCACAGAAAACCTGTAGCTGTAGTATGACGGGTGTCTGGAGAGCTGTAGCCTGTATGACAGGTATAGTTGTAATTTTTCATAGTCCTAGGGCTTGTACTCATATAGGGAGAACTATGGACATGGGAAGCTATTTCCGCAGCTATGCAGATTATCATCCGGAAAAAATGGTCTCTGTGCCCTTATTGTGTTCCCAATTAGAGGAAAAAGAAGCAATTTTTGGCGGTGCAGATAAGTTAAGAGCTTGTATAAATTATGTTGCTAAAAAATATAAAGATAGCTGTAAGTGTATTGTTGTTGCTAATTCCTGTGTCAGTGGTGTAATCGGTGACGATGTGGAGTCCATAACGGAAGAGGCAGAAGAGGAGTTAGGCTTACCGGTTATTACTGTAGATTGTTACGGCTTTTTAGGTTCTGAATTTTATGATGGCTATATTAAAATGACCCATAAGCTTGTAGAACGTTTTTTTAAACCGCAAATAAAAATACCAAATTCGGTCATTGTTTTAGGTGATAATGGGGGCCCCTGGAACGAAAGAAATATTGAAGCCTATAAAATGCTGAAAGCTTTAGGATTGAATATATTAGGGCAGTTCCCTAGCTATATGCCTTTGAATGAGCTGGATAAAGTTACTCAGGCTGAAGTTAGTGTAATTGTAGGAGGCTATGGAAGAAATCTTCATGACATGACGGAGCTGGCAAACGAACTAGAAACAAAGTTTGGCGTGAAAAGTTTAGGTGCCATTCCCGGTGATTTAGAAAAGACAAAGTCCTGGCTAAACGAAAAAGCAAGGGAATTTAGCCGTGAAGCGGACATCGAAAGGTTTCTTGTTGAAGAAGAGGAAAGCTTTAAGCAAAAGGTTGCTAAGTATTTAGTTCGTACGCAAGGTAAGAATACGGTTTTATGCTTAGGGCGTTCACTGAAGTATTATCATCCTGGTTTTGTTTTAGATATCCTAGAAAAACTGAAAATGAACTTGCAGGGCATTGTTTTCTTGGAGAGCTATTCTCCTAAAGAGAGTAAAGAGCTTGAGAAAATGTTAAAAACTTTAACTTCCGTGCCTATTTTGGAAGGTGAACTGGCTAATAAAGCCTTAAATGAAGCTGATCTTGTCATAACCACAACTGAATTAAAGCAAAACTTAAAGCAGGTTTATCTTCCTTTGGTAGGGAGCTCTGGAGCCTGGGGCCAATTAAACTTTATGCAAGCGATATATAATGTATTAAGAAGCTATAAACGGGGCGGAGGTATAACTTATGTCAGATAAGCATACTGCTAAATGGAACGATGTCTGCAACAGGACTGATTCCTGTGCTCTGTGTGGAGCTGCTGCTTGGGCCGCAGGGATTGAGAACTCACAAATTCTTGTCAATGGTCCTTTATGGTGCTACTTTTATGCAATGCGTCAATTAGAATGTGGAGATGTGCATCTATCTGAACGTATGCACATGACGCAGCTAGATAATACTGCCATTATTTACGGTTCTGAGAAATGTATTTCAGAAGGAGTAGAGCGGGTTCTAGCTAATGGCAAACCTGATTTGTTATTTGTAGAGAATAATTGTAGTGCAGGCTTAATAGGTGATGATTTAATAGGTATAATTAGGGAAATGGACTTAAAGATTCCCTGTGTTGCCATGGATAGTGGCGGAACTATAGGCGGTTTTGCAGAAGGCTTTAGTAGAGCCATGCTTAAAACCTTTGAGCAGCTTGATGTGGGAGCTTTTGCCAAGAATAAAACAACTAAATCTTTACGAGTGAATCTTTTAGGTGTTACCAAGTTTTACTATAATGGAGAAGCTGATTTAAGCGAGCTAGTTCGTATCTTAACCTTAGCTGGCTATGAAGTTAATACTTTAGCAAGCGTAGAGGAAATATTAGAAGCAGGACAGGCGGAGTTAAATATCGTATGCCATGAGGAACTAGGTTTAGAAGCGGCTATCTATTTAGAAAAGCATTTAGGAATGAAATATATTTGTCCAGGTTTACCTTACGGCTGTTATGGTACTAAAAAGTGGTTGGAGAAGATAAATGCAATTTTGCCCTGTCCTAATTTAGCCGAGGTGAGCAAAGAAATAAAGAAAATGGAGCTTTTCTTAACTAAAAGGAATAGCGATTTTGCTACGCTTTGGCAAACCTTAGCCTACGATAGAATTATTATTTCTGGTCCAGGAACAACCGTACAATGTATGGCTGACGCATTACGTGAGGAATGGGTTGACACAGATAAATTGATTGTTGTCAGCCAACATAGACTTAAAAATGAATATTGCAACCTACAAGATGTATTGCTGTATGCAGAGGATGAGGACACTAATATTCAAAACCTATGTGCTATGAAGCCAGAGGAGAATTTATTATTGCTAGCTAGTAGTAATGAATATATGGAAATGCGATTAGCAAAATCTAATAATATTTCACGTTGTCATATTGCTTTGCCTGCAGTAGACTCTATTTTGCTAAATAAGCTTCCTTTTATGGGAATCAAGGGAAGTGCTAACATGTTGCAAAATTTATGGAATGCATTTGTAGAATTAAAGCTTAAACAATGAAAGGATGAAGAAAATGATAAAAAAATTATGTGTTTTAACCTTAGTGTTGTGTACGTTTTTAGGAACATCTGCTTTTGCTAAAGAAAAGGCTGAAAAAGTTCCGGAAAACCCTCTTGATTGGAATGTTTCTATGTCTGAAAGCTACCAAGGAGATAAAACTCATCCTAATTGGTCTATTATTGAAGAGAATAAATTCGGTATTTTTGCTTATGATATGAATTCCATGAGATTTCTTGTGCATAAAAAAGTAAAAGATAAGAACGTTGTAGAAGGAACTGTCAAAACTGTATTTAGCAATAAGGATATTCTCAAGCAATTGAATTCTAAATATGCTTTGCAACTACAACCAAGAGAAAAGGTTTCTCATTGGCTTTTAGATATGCGTTTTGATCTGACAGGTAATATGTATACTATTAAGAAAACAGAGTACTACGGAACAAAAGGAACCTTGTTGGATACAGTTGTTAAAAAAGGTGAAATGCAACCTATTCCTGAAGAATCTTTCGCAGCAGCTATGTATGAAATTTGCAAAACTTGGGCTGAAGAAAACCAAGATTTATTATGAGTAAACTGTTCAAGCTAGTTTCTATTATCTCCTTGTTTTTGTTTATCTCCGGGTGTAGTTTAAATAACAGTAAAGCTGATTCTAAGGATAATGCCAAATCATTTAAAGATAGTCAAGGGAATGTTATTAGTTTAGCAAAGCCTTTTCAGAGAATCGTATCTTTAGCGGTTAGTACAGATGAGATACTTCTGGAATTAGTACCTTTGGAAAATATTGTAGGAGTTACAAAAAGTACTGTACGGGGAGAGTTATCTAATACTGTTGCTAAGGCTAAATTGGTTCCTAATTTGGTAGATGTTAATAGTCCGGAAAGTGTTTACAAGGTTCAACCTGATTTAGTAATTATCCCCGATTTTGTAAGAAAAGATGTTGTTTCAACTCTAAAAGAAATGGGGACAACGGTCTTTGTTTATAAAAAGGCTAATAATTATGCTGAGGTTAAACAAAATATTCTTGATATTAGTAAAGTTGTTGGCAAAAATCCACAGCCTTTACTTCAATACATGGATGATAAACTTCAGTTTTTAGATAATAAATTGAAAAATATACCGGATAAATCTAGAAAGAGAATGGTTTATCTAATGAGCGGGGGCATTTACTGCAATCCGCACAGTCCTTTCCAGGATATGTGTAAATATGCTGGACTTAAGGATGCAACTTTAGAACTCAATATTAACAAAAAGACGCATCTATCCAAAGAAGAAATGATTAAGCTTAATCCGGATATCATTATTGTTCCTGATTTTAATTGGGATGGTAAAACTTTTACTGATGCTAAGATCAAGGCTGTTTTAGAAGATAGCGCTTATCGAGATGTTAAAGCTGTAAAAAATAAGCAGGTCTTTGCTATAAAGGGTAATCATCTTTATTGCTTATCTCACCATATTGTTGATGCTTCAGAGGATTTAGCTAGAGTTGCCTATCCTGAATTATTTAAATAAAGAAATGCTCTTCTAAGCTTATATTTGGCTTAGAAGAGCATTTTTGTTTAAAAGGTTTGTGAATTTTTATAGACTACCTGCATGGAAATACGAGAAACATATTCACAAGGCGTTTTTACCAGCCAGTGATCTTTTATAGGCATGCAATAAATATCGCTAATTACTTCAAGCTGATTAGCTTCAAGAAATTTTTTTATACGATGCATGGTTTGTCTTCCTTCTTTGTGGAAGGTTCCTTGAAAATGAGTGGTAAGATAGAGTCCTGAGGGGAGAAACATGGTATCATCGCCGTCATAATTATCATCAACCAATGAGTAATAGGTATGACTCGGACAATTGGTATCTTGAAAATAATCGCTTGCTTTAGTTATCCAGCCAGTTCCTTTTTCTAAAAATGAATTGTTTTCTAAATTATTAAGATTATGGCGAGCATAAAGAGAAATCATCTCTTTGGTTTCATTAATATTACCTAGCTTTGTAACTATTATTTTCTGTTTATGACGATGTTCCAACATTATTCCATCTGTATGCTCATGGCTTGCATGGGAAATATTCATGAGTATATTGGAAATCTTATCAGAAGTAGTTTGAGCCTGTAATATTTTTTCCTGGAGAAATTTTTGCTTATTTAGTAAAAGCTTTTGTAAATGCTCACTGGAAGGATTGTTAAGATATTCTTTGATATCGCAAATAGCTATGTCAAGCTTACGTAGACTTACGATAATTTCCAAAGTCATATACTGTGCAATTGTATAATGTCGATAATTATTTTCAGATACATATTCAGGCTTTAAAAGACCAATCTTATCGTAATAGAGCAGAGTTTGTTTCTGGATATGAAACATTTCGGCTAATTCACCGGCAGTGTAATAATTTTGTTCTTGATTTTGCATGTTAATCCTCATAAATCATGTTCTATTCTAAGTGTATAGCAAGTATATAGTTTATTATAACACAAACTGAAAATAATGCAAATAGTATTAATTATCTTTAAAGTAATAAGGTAATTAACTAAAAATGGTTATTTATACTTGGTTTTAAACTTATCATAGTAAGTTAAAGTCTAAAGTATCTATCTTTAAATAATAATTAAACAGTAAAATTTAACTATTATTTGCTTGACTATGTTGTGAGTATATGGTCTATAATGTCATTCGTTATTAATGGAAATAGTTCATTATTTCCTTATTAAGTCTAGGTTACGGCCATGAAAGATTGGGTAATCAAAAGAGACTTAAAGTTTATTAACGAGGTGAATTGTATGAAGAACTTAACAAAAGGTATGTTGATGGCAGCTTT
>JAKSOK010000028.1 GCA_024405615.1 Phascolarctobacterium sp. | reverse complement strand
CCAGGCAATATCTGTACTGCTGTGTATTGTTTACATCTACTATCGCTTTCCGGAACTACATATTGGTCATAAAGATTTAGACTTTAGTAAAGAAGAGATTTGGGCACATCTGCGTATGGGGTTGCCTATGGCTGTACAGTTTACTATTCTTGGCTCAGGTATTTTGATATTGCAGGCTTTCTGTAACAAGTTTGGTGCTCAAACAATTGCAGGTTTTACAACAGCTGTTCGTGTCGAACAGGTAGCTTTAATGCCTATGATTTCATTTGGCTTATCTATGGCCGTCTTTACAGCACAAAATTTTGGCGCAAAACGTTTTGATCGTATTCGTGAAGGAGTACGTACTTGTTCTCTGATTGCTTTATCTTTTTCTGTAGTAGCGATAGGATTATTTATGTGCTTTGCTGATAAAATAGTTATTATCTTCTTAGATAATCCTGCTCCTGCAGTTATTGAGGCTTCTCGTCAATATATCTTTTATTCTGTGCCAGTTTATCTTTTTTTGAGTCAAATTTTCGTTTTCCGTAATGCTTGTCAGGGTATGGGTATTTCTATGGTACCTATGTTAGCTAGTACGATTGAACTTATCATGCGTTGCTTTGGCGCAATGTATCTAAGTGAATTATGGGGCTATAAGGGCATCTGCCTGGCATCACCTATTAGTTGGGTTGCCTGCTGTATCTTTGTATTTGGTTGCTATAGATATTTTATAAACGTTTTAGAGAAAAAGAATCGATTGGTATCTTAAAATTAAATAAATGTTTACAGAATTTGCCTAAATTTGACAACATCCTCCTTATATGATACAATGTAAAAACTTAAGGAGGATATTTTTATGTTGCGACGTTTAGGTAGAATACAATTGTTGTATCTTCTAGTTATGGCAATTGTAGTGCTGATGACGCCTTTTTTATTTGGTTTTGGAGATACTAAGCACATTACTGTTAAATATGATAATCAAGTTAAAGAGGTAACAACAAACTCCAAGATTCCTAAGTTTATCCTTATGGAAGCTGGTATAAAACTTGAGCCAGGGGATGGCTGGAAATTTGAAAATGGGCATAAGTCCTTACAAGATGGTTGTGTGCTACAGGTGGTTCGCGGTGTTGAATTTAGCGTTGTTTTTAACGGACAAACTAAGAAATTCAAAAGCAGCAAGGAAACAGTTGGAGAAGCTCTCAAAGATGTTGGTATAAAACATCCTGGAGAGAAAATTTATCCAGAAACGCATGTAATTCTTAAGCCTGGCATGACTATTTATGTGGTAAATAAAGATGAGCATCTGCATTTACAGGATGTTGTGGGTGAAATACCTGTCATCTATATTGATGATAAAAATATGGCAGCAGGTACTGAAAAAATTGAACACCATGGTAAACATAGTAGAATTAAAATCGTTTCTAAAATCTCCAAGAATAAGCAAGGAGATTCTATTACAACAGAACTAGGTAAGGTTGTTGTTGATGCGGGGGAAAATAAGGTCGTTCGTCGTGGTACTGCACAAAGTGTAAAAACTCCACAGGGCTTTAAGCGTTATAGCAAAAAATTAATCTGTGAGGCAACTGCTTATTATGAACCTGGCGGTTATACAGCAAGTGGTACAAGAACTCGTTACGGTGCTATTGCAACTGACCCGAGGTACATCCCCTTGGGTACAAAAATGTATATTCCGGGTTATGGTCTTTGTGTAGCTGAAGACACGGGTGGAGCAATTAAAGGTAATATTATTGATCTTTATATGCTTTCTGTTGCTCAATGCTATCAATGGGGAAGACGTAATGTTGAAGTTTATATTTTAGAGGAGTAAAAGTGTTAAAAGAAGTTTTAGTTGTTGAAGGAAAAATGGATACGGTTGCTATTCGTAAAGCAATAGAGGCTGACACTATTGAAACGGGTGGCTTTACTTTAGCTCCATATACTCTTAGGCAAATTGAAGCTGCTTATAAAAAACGTGGTATAATTATTCTTACAGATCCTGATGGTGCAGGGGAAAGAATTCGTAAATTTTTAACTGCTAGATTTCCAGATGCAGGACAAGCTTTTGTTCCTAAACAGCAGGCAACTGCACATAATGATGTTGGTATAGAACAGGCTCAGCCAGAAGCTATTTTAGCAGCTTTAGCCAAAGTTAGACATCATGAATGTTCTATACAGGATGAATTTACGGTTATGGACTTATATCGTAACAGGTTGAGTGGTTGCGCTGAGGCAAGTGCTAGACGAGATGCTTTAGGTGCTACTTTAGGTATAGGCTATGGTAACGTTAAGCGCTTTTTGGAACGATTAAATCATTACGGAGTAACTCGTGATGAATTTGAACAAGCTTTGGTAAATTTAGATAAATAAAAGGAAAAGACCAGGCAGCTCTTCTGTTTGGTCTTTTAGTATGTTATAATTTCTTTAGTTATAGTTTTAGAAATGAGGATAATATGATGAATAAACCTATTATTGCGTCCCCTAATGTTACTCAACATATTCTGCATCGTTTTAAGCTGAAAGCTGATAAAAAGCTAGGCCAAAACTTCCTTATAGACGAGAATGTAGTTAAAAACATAGTTGAAGCGGCTGAATTAAATGAGAATGATACTGTTCTAGAGGTTGGACCTGGCATTGGTACTTTAACCCAAGGATTAGCAGAAAGTAAAGCGCAGGTAGTATCTGTAGAGTTGGATCAACGCCTGTTGCCTGTTTTAGCTACAACTTTAGAAGGTTACGATAATATCCGCATTGTTAATGGTGACATTCTAAAGGTTGATATAATGCAAGAGGTCGGCAACAAAACCTTTAAATGTTGTGCAAATCTTCCTTATTATATAACAACACCTATTATATTTGCGATTCTTGAGAAAAAGCTTCCCATGGAACGTCTTGTTGTAATGGTACAAAAAGAGGTTGCTGAAAGAATGGCGGCTAAACCAGGTGGAAAAGATTATGGTGCTTTATCTGTAGCTATACAATATTTTACAGAACCTAAAATTGCTTTTATTGTGCCTCCAACTTCTTTCATTCCTGCTCCTGCTGTTGATTCTGCAGTAATTGTTTGCAAACGCAGAGAGAAACCTGCAGTGGAAGTAGAAGATGAAGATTTATTCTTTAGGGTTGTAAAAGCGGCATTTTCTTTACGTAGAAAAATGCTGAGCAATTCTTTGAAGAATATGGGCATTAGTGCTGCACAATGTAGCGAATGGTTGACTTTAGCAGGAATTGATGGTAAAAGACGTGCGGAAACTCTTAGTCTTGAAGAGTTTGGTGCTTTAGCTAATTCTTTTAAACAAATCAATAAATAAAGAAGGCGATACATTAAGTATCGCCTTTTATCATTTACAGATTATTACAAGTCTCGTTAATCGCTTCTTCATCAACACGCATAGCGAGAATTGTTTTTTCAATTAATTCATCAGTTGTCCAACCTAAACGTTCTGCACCTAGATTGATTACATCACGGCTGCAACCTGCCGCAAATTTTTTGTCTTTATATTTTTTCTTAACAGATTTTAGTTCAAGATCTTGAACACTCTTAGACGGACGCATGATTGCGACAGCACCAATCAAGCCTGATAATTCGTCAATAGCAAATAGAACTTTTTCCATTTGATGGGTCGGTTCAATATTGGCTTTAGTTAAGCCGTAACCATGACTTGCAGTAGAACGAATGATATCTTCATCTAAGCCGTGTTCACGCATAATCTCTTGGGATTTAACGCAATGTTCGGTGGGGTACATTTCAAAATCCAAATCGTGAAGCAGGCCAACATTTGCCCAATAATCAGCTTCAGCACCATAACCGAGCTCGTTTGCGAAATAACGCATAATACCTTCTACTGTTAAAGCATGACGCAGATGAAATTGTTCCTTATTATAATCAGTTAAAAGCTTCCAAGCAGCTTCGCGAGTAATAGCCATAATTTCCTCCTGATGTTTAAGCTAAAAGCCTATTTATACTCTATAATTTTACTAAAAACATCTAAGGAATTCAATATGTATTTTTAACCTATATATTAAATTTAATGATATTTGGCTATTCAAATTATAGTTTTTGTAAAAAAGCTTAGCATTATTCTCGTATTTATGATAAAATATATGAGATATTTAGTTGGAGAGTTGTCTCCATATAGGAGGATTTAGAAATGGATGCAAAAAAGCTTAATAAAACATATAAATATTATACTGAGTTGTTTACTCAAGACCCTGAATTATTAAAAATTTATAACACTGTTACTTTTGAAAATTTATTTAATCCTGAATTCTTACAGGCTCATAGCAAATGGACTAGCCAAGATGATATTCTTTGGCGTAGTGGATTTGGCATTATGAACCTCATGGAAATTGAAAACGTTGATATGGATAAATGGAATGAATATGTTCGTGCTAATACTGATGAGGTTGAATCTTGGTATGATTTCGGTAAATTGGCTTTGATTGAATGGATGAAAGCTAAATTAGAAGAAAACAAAAAAAGCAAGAACTAATATTAATTACCGGAGCTTTGCTTCGGTAATTTTGCTTATATTACTTTTAATGTATATTTATTAAGGTATTATTAAAGAGGGTAGATTATGGAAATAATTTGGCACTCTCTCAGTGGTCTGTTAACCGTCATGATTGTTATTGGTGTTGGCTTTGTGTTAGAGCGCATCGGTTGGGTGAAACAGGAAACTGAAAGCTTTATTTCAAAAATAGTAAATAATGTTTGCTTGCCACCCTATATGTTGACAAGTATTTTGTCAAGATTTACACATGATCAATTATTGGGGATGGCTAATGGCCTTGTAGTGCCCTTTGTAACTATGATTACCGGTTATCTTGTGGCTAAAGTGTTGGCTAGAATCATCGGCGTTTCCAAAAGCCATAGATCTATATTTACAATTTGCGTAGGGTTTTCAAATACAATTTTCATAGGTTTACCATTATGCGTGGCTTTATTTGGTGATGTTGCGGTGCCATATATCATGCTTTATTATATGGTTAACACAACTCTGTTTTGGACTGTAGGCGTTCATGATTTGGCTGCGGATAATGGGGAAGAAACTCCTATTTTTAGTAAGAAAACCTTAAAAAGCATTTTTACTCCACCATTAATGGGATTTGCAGCAGGAATTATTATGGTACTTATGGGTTGGGGTCTGCCTAAGCCTTTGTTTGATTCCTTTAGATTAGTTGGTAGTATGACTACTCCTTTGGCTATGTTATTTATTGGCATAGCTATGAGTAAAGCAGACTGGAAAGCTTTACGTGTTGATGCAGAAATGATAGTTGCAGTTGCTGGCAGATTTATAATTTGTCCTCTTATTGTGTTGGCAATTTTGCCTTTTATGCATTTAAATGAGCTAGAAGGAAGAGTTTTTGTCATTATGGCTGCAATGCCTTCCATGACTAATATATCTATTATCTCTAAACAATATGGCGGCGATTATAAATATGCTGCAATCCAAACTACAGTTAGTACGGTTGTAGCTGTTGCTGCAATTCCATTTTATATGTGGTTAATACATTAAAATAAACTGGTCATATTTTTGACCAGTATTTTTTTTTGCAAAAATTATATTGCATAATATATAGCGTTTTTTCATGTTCGTACTAAACGTTGGGGAATGTTTTGGGATGAATACTATATATAGTTGTGTTTGCATAAAAGCAACAAATACGAACAATTATTTGCAATAATATTGACAAAATGCACAAATTATAGTATTATATATACAAACAGATATTCGAAAGAAGGCGAGAAACATGAAAAGGATTTTTACTATATTGTGCATTGGGTTTGCTTTATATACAGGTGTTACAATGGCATTTGCTGAAGAACCGGTTTATACATATCAAAAGGTTACTGTTGGCAGTGGGGATACTATGTGGGATATTGCGTGTCATTTCGCTCAACCGGGTGAAGATGTACATGAGGTTATTTTCAATATTTGCCAATGGAATAATTTAAAATCCAAAACCTTGCATCCAGGGCAGGTTTTAAAGATTCGTGTTAAAGCTACGGATGAAGTTATGATGGCAGCAAAATAACTTAAGTAATAGATGATAATAAAAAGCGACTACAGATATATCTGTAGTCGCTTTTTTATTTAACTTATCTATATTTATTTGTATGCTTACCATGCTTCTTTTCATGTTTCTTACGATAGTCAGCTTCTGTCTGATAAGTTTGATAAATATAGAGTAAACAAAGAGGCAGGCAAACGAAGAAGAAGCCAATCCATTTGTTATTTAAAAAATATTCTCCTGCCATACCAGCAACCAAGCTGATTATAATTACATAAATCATGTTAATTTTATATTTCATTAATAATTCTTTCATTTTAAGCCTCCAGTAAAATTGTTAATTGTACTTGATAATTCTAACATAGTTATTAAGGTTAAGCAAGTGCTTTAGCTAAGTTTAGGTAGTTGTGATGGTACAACTATATTATGCGTAGGGATTAATGATGGGTTATAAATTTTTAATAGATCTACAGCGGTTATAGGTTCAGGTTTATTTAGCTGACCTGCCAGATAAGCCAAGTAGCCAATTATGGGTTCTGGTGATGAATATTGCTGTTTTAATATTTCTAAATCCTTATCGTGATCACGTTTAGCTAAACGACGACCATCAGGCGCAACTAATAAAGGAATATGAGTAAAACTAGGCGTCTTAAAACCAAGTAAAGAATATAAATAGATTTGCAAGGGTGAAGAACTTAATAGGTCCCATCCGCGTACAACTTCTGTAATTCCCATAAGTGCATCATCAACAGTAACGGCTAATTGATAGGCATAAACACCATCACTACGACGAACGATAAAATCGCCATTTTCTTTAGCTAGGTTAAAGGTTTGTGGGCCATAATTTCCATCGGTAAAAATAATGTCTTTATCAGGTACGTGTAAGCGATAAGCAGGACGTCTATTTTTTTCTTTTTCCAGACGTTCTGTTAAAGACAAACGGTAACAGGTTCCAGGATAAATTAGGCGTCCATCACTTAAATGAGGGGCGTTAACAGCATGGAGTTCATTGCGACTACAAAAGCACGGATATACAAATTTCTGTGCCTGTAATTTTTCAAAATATTGTTTATAAATATCAAATCTTTTACTTTGAAAAAAAGTTTCGCTAGTATTGCCAGTATATGCTCCTTCATCCCAGGTAAGTCCTAACCATTCTAAATCAGCAGCTAATCTGTCTGCATTTTTACGTGGACAACGAACTGTATCAAGATCTTCTATGCGAAGTACTATACTACCATTTTTTGCTTTTGCGCTTAACCATGCTAGTAAACAACAAAATATATTACCTAAATGCATAAAACCACTTGGAGTGGGGGCAAAACGACCTTTAACTTTTTGATTTGTCATAAAAATCATCCCTAAAATTCAAATATCTACTTTATTATTTTATCATAAAAATTGACATTATAACTAAGTTTTGTAGAATTTATTTTGCTTTTTGTGGTATAATAATATAATATCGAGTAATAGTCTGTTTTTTTAGTAGTGATTAAGGAAAATTTATCATAGTATAATATGTAAATTTATTAATAGGAGGATTTTTGATGCGCAAAACATCTGCTATGGTTGAAGCCGGTATTTTGGCTGCTATTGCTGTAGTCATGGCTTTAATTGCTATGTATGTACCTGTCATTGGGGCTTTTGTAAATTTTGTTTGGCCTTTACCCATCATCATTTGTGGCATGAGACATGGATTTAAATATAGTGTTATGACACTTATAGTTGCTACAATAATAGTAGCAATTGTAATAAGTCCTATTCAAGCTTTCTTTTTGGGAGCAATATTTGGCTTGTTGGGTTTGATTTTGGGTGAATGTATGCGCCGTCACTTGTCTGCCGCTAAGATTATGCTTTATGGTAGTGTGGGTGCTGTTATTGCGTTGATTTTAAATATAGTATTGAGCTTTGCGTTCTTAGACATAGATCCTATTGCCATGATGTTTAGTCAGTTTGATAAAAGTCTAACAGATATGGCTGATTTTTATCGTAATCATGGTATTAGTGAAGCGGACACGCAAGCTGCTGTTCAAAATTATTCAGAAATGCTAAAAATGATGCGCATAATTATGCCAGGTGCTTTCTTGTTAAGTGCACCCATGCTGGCCTTTGTGAACTATTTTGTTGCTAAAAAGGTGTTGTCCAGATTAGGTGAAAGCTTTGACGATTTGCCACCCTTTGTAAATTGGATTGTTCCTACTTGGGTATTAGCTCCATTTATACTATCTCTCGTAGGTGTGACATATTTCTATATTAATAAGTTAACAGATACCTGGATGTATAAGCTCTGCGTAAATGTGCAGACGGTATGTACTTTCTTATTGGTGCTTCAAGCTATTTGCTTAATATATTGGTATGTGAAAGAAAAAAATAAACCAAAGTGGTGGGCAAATGTATTCACTGCACTTATCTTTGTTGTTCCTATCTTATCACAAATAATGGTATACGTAGGTGCTTTTGATATGATAGCTGACTACCGTAAGATTCGTAAGGAATATCCCGAAATCAAGACGAAAAAGAAATAGTTGATCGTTTAAAATTTGATAGGAGGTATGAAAATGCTTAAAACCTTTCAAAATAAAATGAATTCACAGACAGAGACACATATTTATCTTGTAGTAATAGTAATTTTAGCTTTGGCAATTATTTTACTGAAACCGGCAGTATATACCATAATTCCCAGTTTATTAGTTATTGCTGCAGCTTTCTACTTTGCAAGAAAAAATACAGAAAGCAAAGAGCTTTTCTATAGTAGCTATATGGATAATATAGTGAGAAATATAGAAAGAGCCAATCATTTTGCTGTTAGTAGTTTAGATATTGGTATGGCTGTTTTTTCTAAAAACGGTAAATTGCAATGGAAAAATGAAGCTTTTGCCAAATGGGTTGGTAAGAGTAAACTGGAGGGAATGAGCCCTGAAGATATACTTCCTTTGCCTTCCAATATGAATTTTGAGCTTATGTGTGTTAAAGATGGTGAAATACCTTTACTTTTGAATGATCGCTATTATTTAATGCGCTATTCAAAGGTAGAGACTCAGGAGAAGGCTGTCCGTGGTAATGAGGATAACAATACTAGTGGATTGTTGGTTTACTTAAAGGATATTACTGAACTGCAGCTGTTGAAGGAAAAATATAATAATGAGCATATTTGTTTGGGCTATGTGCGTATGGACAGCTATGAAGATGTTATGCGTGGCTTAACCGAAACTGAAATTGCTAGCTTAAATGGTGAAATTAATACATTAATTACCAAGTGGGTTGCTGAACATGCGGGTTTTGTTTGCCGTACGAACAAGGAGACTTGCTTAGTAGGATTTACTCGCTCTTCCGTAGAATATATAGAGTCGGCAGAATTTGATGTTTTGAAAAAGATCAGACAATTGCGTGTTGGTAATAAAATCGCTCCAACCATTAGTATTGGTATAGATTGTGATGGCGAAACCTTAGAGGATATGATGCGTAATGCGAACGATATTCTTTTTCAAGCATTGGCTCGTGGTGGCGATCAGGCATTAGTTGTGAAGGATGGTGCTTCTAAGGCTTATGGTGCGACTACTGTTGTTACCACTAAGAGTACTCGCGTAAGAGTTCGTCTTGTTGCTAATGCTATCAAAGAAGCTATGCAAAAAGCAGATAGAATTTTCGTTATGGGGCACTATGATGAAGATTTTGATGCTATTGGTAGTGCTATTGGTGTAGCGAAGCTTGCCAAGGCTTTGGGAAAAGAAACCGTTATTGTTACTAGTGATGTTTCTAATAAGACCAATTCTATTACCAAAATTGTTAAAATGCTAGATGTTTTCTGGAATAAAAACAAGGGAAAAAACCAGGAAGAGGACAATTCTAACGAAGCTGTACATTATCCTGAGTTAATGGTTCATGAGGAAGAAGCTTTAACATTAGTTACACCTAAAAGTTTATTAATTTTAGTTGACCATCATCGTCCAAGTCTCTGCGCAAGTAGAAAGGTTGCAGAAGCAATTCCAGAACGTATTATTATAGATCACCATCGTAGAGCAGAAGATATTCTAATTAATGAATCCACTTTGTTATATTTAGAACCATCATCTTCCTCTGCTTGTGAACTTGTCACTGAAATAACAGGATATTTTGATAATACTTTGGAATTTTCTGCCGCTGAAGCTACAGCATTGTATACTGGTATTGTATTAGATACTAAGAGTTTTGTAATGCAAACTAGCGAGCGTACCTTTGAAGCGGCTGCATTATTACGTCGTAGTGGTGCAGAACCGAATTTAGTTAGAGACTTATTTAAGGATGATTTTTCTGCAATTCAACAACGTTCTAAATTAATAGCAAATGCAGAGATGCCAATTCCAGGACTCGCTATTTGCATAAATAAAGACGTTGAAAAGAATGAAGCTGCTACAGTTTTAGCGGCTCAAACCAGCGATAGAATGATTTCTGTTGTTGGAATACTAGCAAGCTTTGCAATTAGTGAATTTACGGATGGTTCTTTGGGTATCAGTGCTCGAAGCACCGGCCTTGTAAATGTTCAGATTATCATGGAAGCTTTAGGAGGTGGCGGTCATCAGACTGTTGCCGGTGCACAAATAGCGAATAAACGTGCAAAAGATGTTGAGCCCCTCATTATCGAGATGGCAAAAAAACAATTGGATAAAATTAATACAAATGAAGGAGAGTTAGAATCATGAAAGTAATTTTGTTACAAGACATTAAAAGCTTAGGTAAAAAAGGTGAAATTGTTGAAACTGCAGAAGGCTATGGTCGTAACTATCTGTTACCTAAAAAATTAGCTAAAGAAGCTAATGCAGCAAATGTTAACCAAGCTAAAAAAGACCAAGCAACTGCAGCACATAGAGCTGCACAAGCTAAAGATGAAGCTGTTGTTTTGGGCGCACAAATTGAAAAAGTTGTTGTAAAAATGACTATGCGTGTTGGTGATAATGGTAAAGTATTTGGTTCCATTAACTCTAAGGATGTTGCTGAAGCATTAATTCAACAAACTGGCTTGAACATCGACCGTCGTAAGGTTGAGCTGAAAAATGCTATTAAAGGTCTGGGTGAATATACTGCAGTAGCTAAACTGCATCCTGATGTTACTTCTAAATTTAAGGTTATGGTTGAGAAAGAATAATTCCAACCTAAGGAGTAGGGATTATGGAAGAAAGAATACCGCCTCAAAATATTGAGGCTGAACAATCCGTACTTGGTGCAATGCTTGTAGATAGAGAGGCAATCTCTAAGGTTTCTGAAATCCTACGAGCAGAGGATTTTTATCGTGAGGCTCACAAGGTTATTTATAGTCTGATGCTGGAGCTTTATAATAAAAATGAAGCAGTTGACTATATTACCTTAACAGATAGCTTAACTGTAAATAATAAGCTGGAGGATGTTGGTGGCCTTGCTTATGTAATGAGTCTTACCAAGGCAGTACCAACTGCAGCTAATGTAAAGTTTCATGCGGATATAGTTAAGGATAAATCTCAACTAAGACAAATGGTTCGTGCTGGCACGGAAATTGCTGCCATGGGGTATAATCCTGATGAGGAATTACCTGTATTGGTCGATAAAGCGGAAAAGCTGGTTTTAGATATTGCTAACGGGCAGAATACCTCTGATTTTACTAGTATCAGAGATATTGCAATGGATGTTGTAACTAAAGTTAGCGATGTCCTGGAGCATAAAGGCGGCCTTACAGGCATTCCGACGGGTTTTTCTGATTTAGATAAATTAACTAGTGGTTTGCAGGCTTCCGACTTTATCATTTTGGCTGCTCGTCCTTCTATGGGTAAAACTGCTTTTGCACTAAATGTTGTTCAAAATGTTGCTTTAAGAGCACATACGAAAATGCGTAGAGAAAATCCATGCTGTGTAGCATTCTTTAGCTTGGAAATGAGTAAAGAACAACTGGTAAGTCGTATGATTTGTTCTGAGGGTGGAATTGACAGCCAAAGAATGAGAGTTGGTGAGCTAACAGACGAGGATTGGGGCAGACTTTGGAAAACTTGTGATGAGATTAGTGCGTCTAATATATATATTGATGATACTGCAGGCATCACGGCTATGGAGATGCGTAGCAGGGCACGTCGCTTGAAAGCTGAGCATGGTTTAGATTTAATTGTTGTCGATTATCTTCAGTTAATGCAAGGAAGCGGTAAACATAATAGCATGGGCGATCGTCAACAGGAAGTTTCTGAAATTTCACGTTCTTTAAAGTCGTTGGCAAGAGAATTAAATGTTCCAGTTATTGCGTTGTCGCAATTAAGCCGTAGCGTTGAATCTCGTCAAGTTAAAAGACCGATGTTAAGTGACTTGCGTGAGTCTGGTTCTTTGGAACAAGATGCTGATATTGTTGCGTTCCTGTATCGTGAAGATTATTACAATCCCGAGACAGAAAATAAACATACAGAGCTTATTATTGCAAAACACCGTAATGGTCCAGTAGATACAGTAAATCTGTTCTTTAAGAAAGAATTTACGAAATTTGTTGGTTTTACTAAAATGCAAGAATAGGTTTACAGTTTTAGGGCTTTTCCTTGGTGGAATGGCCCTATTTTTGTTTCAAAATAAAAATACATACTTTAATTTGTTAAAACTATTGCCATTGATGAGTGAAAATGATATCATTAAAGTGTATCACTAGTGTAGGTTATATCCTACTTTAATTTGTTCTTTTTTTGTTTTCTATATATTTTTGTTGAGGAGGGAATTAATTGTGATTGATCGATATACTCATCCTGACATGGGTAATATTTGGACTTTGGAAAATGAATTCCGCACAATGTTAAAAGTTGAAATTTTAGCTTGTGAAGCTATGAATAAGCTCGGAATTGTTCCAGATGAAGCGCTGAAGGATATTCAAACTAAATCGGATTTCCGTTTGGAGCGCATTAAAGAAATTGAAGCAGTAACTAACCATGATGTAATTGCATTTTTAACCAATGTTGCAGAATACGTTGGCGATGCTTCTAAATATATTCATAAAGGTTTAACTTCTAGTGACGTAAAAGATACTGCTCTGTGCTATATGACCGTTCAGTCTGCAGATTTAATTATGAAACACTTAGAAAAATATCGTGAAGTATTACTGCGTCGTGCAAAAGAACATAAATATACAGTTATGATTGGTCGTACTCACGGTATCCATGCTGAACCGATGACCTTCGGAATGAAATTTATTTTGTGGGCTGATGAAATAGAACGTGATATTGCTCGTTTGAAACAAGCTCGTGAATTAATGGCTGTTGGTAAATTGTCCGGTGCTGTTGGTACTTATTCCAATATCGATCCGTTTGTAGAAAGCTATGTATGCGAGCAATTAGGTTTAACTCCTGTTAAATTAGCTACTCAAGTTATTCAACGTGATCGTCATGCTGGTTATTTATCCACTTTAGCAATTATTGGTGCATCTTTAGAAAAGATGGCAACAGAAATTCGTAATTTGCAACGTACTGACATTCGTGAAGCTGAAGAATATTTTGCGCCTGGTCAAAAAGGTTCTTCTGCAATGCCTCATAAACGTAATCCTATTACTATGGAAAAAGTTTCTGGCATGTCTCGCTTGCTGCGTGGTTATGCAATTGCTGCTTTAGAGAATGTTACCCTGTGGCATGAACGTGACATCTCTCACTCTTCTGTTGAACGCGTTATTCTGCCCGATGCTACTATCGCTCTAGACCATATGCTGCGAAAGATGATTAATACCATTGACAAACTGCTTGTATATCCTGATGCAATGATGGCTAATTTAAATAAAACCGGTGGTTTGATTTTCAGCCAAAACTTGCTGATTGCATTAGTGAGCAAAGGTGTGTTGCGCGAAGATGCTTATATTTGGGTACAACGCAATGCAATGGCTCGTTGGCTGCAAGGTGCAGACTTTAAAACTAATGTCAATGCTGATCCCGATATTCAAAAATATTTGACCAAGGAAGAAATTGAACATTGCTTCGATCCTATGCCGATGTTGCGTAATGTTGATTTGATCTTCTCTAGATTTGGTTTATAATAATATAAGGAGCGAATAAGAATGTCCTCTGTAATTGTATTAGGTGCCCAATGGGGCGACGAAGGTAAAGGTAAAATCGTTGATTATTTGACACAAAAAGCTAATGCAGTAG
>JAKSOK010000027.1 GCA_024405615.1 Phascolarctobacterium sp. | reverse complement strand
TTGAAAAACCTGCTGACGCTCTGGAAATTGGCCAAGTTGTTAAAGCAGAAGTTATCAAAATGGATCTGGACTCCAAGAAAATTGGCATGTCCATCTCCAAAATTGCTCGTGACGCTGCTCGTGCTGCTCGCAATGCTGAACGTAACGAATACAAACCTTACATGGGCAAATCCGATAGCCTGAAAAACGAAGGCCTGGCTGCTCAATTAGGTGACTTCAACAACTAATACTTTCCTTAATTAAAACTAAAAGCTCCGATGAAAATCGGAGCTTTTTTTCTGTCATGATATAAAGTTACGTAAATGATATTTAGGGTTTTAAATAACCATAGCCATTGCTGGATTGAACAAAGGTTACGGTCTTAGCAGGGAGTTTGTTATTAGGATTGCGAATATCGTAGCAATCAACTGTAAATTTTTGTCCTTTATTATCTTTTAAATTAAGCTTACCTTTATCGTATACATAGAGGTTTCCGTTAATAATACTCCAGGTAATGTTTTCGTGACCGGCATATTTACTCTTAGTTAAGGCATCGTGAACAGGATCGCTACCATTATTATATACACTATCTACGCCGTTATTCCAGCCGGCTTCTATGGAGCCAGAGGTAAAAGAATAGTTTTCGTTGATAACTTTATCTTTGATATAGTCATATATTGTATTATAAGGCTTACCATTATATACGATAGGGACATTACTCTTTTGCAGAGCGGTAAAAAAATCATCGGAAGTAAATATTCCGTTTTTACCCTCAAAAGCATAGTCAACTTTTGTAATAATAGTGTTAATTGAATTGCTAAAACTAGAGCCGGTGAATACTATACCAGTAGCTAATATAAAAGCCAAAATCAGAGCAAATTCGATAACGATTATACCTTTTCTCTTGAGACGGTTATAAATTCTATTCTTATTTGTTGTCAGATTACAAATAAAGTTAAATTTGTACATATAATCCCTCCCAGTGACAGCTAAGTAAGTTGCTTATATGAAAATTTTATCACATATGTATATCGAATTCAAGGTATAGGATAGAAATTTACATTTGTTGTAAGCTTTTTGCTTTATTTTTATAGATAGTCGGCGAGTCACCTGCTTGGGAAATATAAGGAGTTAAAAGTAGGACAATCTCAGTCTCATTATTTTTGTGAGTTTTATTTTTAAATAAATTGCCCAGAAGGGGAATATCACCTAAGAAGGGGATTTTTTGTAAGGTTTTCTGTTCTTCATTGGTCATGAGTCCGCCTATGACTAAGGTTTCTCCACTGCGCATGCGTACGGTAGTATTAGCCTGTCTAGAGGTAACTCTGTAATTTTTCAATTCAGAGACTAGTGTTGGCGTACTAATTTCAGTATGCACAGACGCAGTAATCATATTTTCTTCTGCATTAATAATAGGTGTATATTTTAGAGTTATACCTGCATCGATATATTCCGTAGAAGTATAAGTACCGCCACTATCATGTTTGTCAATCTGGTAGGGGATATGGTCCCCAATAAAAATTTTACCTTCTTTGCCAGGCAGGGTAATTATATGTGGACTTGCCAAAAGCTTTGCTGCTCCCTTACTAAAAAGTGCGTTTAAGCTTGCCCCAAAATTAAAGCTATAATTATGATAAAATTTAAAATTTCCATTATTACCTTCATTGTCGTTGTTATTATTTTTAACCTTCTGGGGAATAATATCCCAGCTCCAGTTTATGCCTAAATTTTTGCTCTTTTCTTTACTTATGGAAATAACCTTTGCTTCTAAGCTGATTTGCTTGGAAGGAATATCAATAAATTTTAACGCTTTTTGAAGCTGTGCTTCTTCTGTTTTTGGTCCCGAGAATATAATATTGTTGCTTATAGGCTCTACAGTTATTTTGCTATTTTGGCAGATACTCTGTAGAGCCTCTTTTGCTTCTGCCGCTGTTAGATAGTTAAGCCTGAAGCAAGAAATGTCAGTTAAGGTGGTTGGCGTCCTTAAGGACTGAAGGTGTGGCGAAGATATTGATAATGGAGTAGCAAAGCTTTCTCTATTTTGAGGCTGAAAGGGATTGCGTAAAGCTTGGTCTGAAGTGGATTCAGCACAGGAAAAATTAGTGATAAAGCAGGTCAAATATACGGATATTAGACAAAATCTTAATTTAAACATAGGGTTAGCTCCTTTTACTGTTATTTGATAAGTTAGAGCTATTATACTATGCTCCTCAAAGAAATACAATAGAAAATTCAGAAAATTACAGAAATTATTTAAATAATCATTGACTATTCAGAAAATTGTGTTAGAATAGAGCGCAAGGAGGTGAAAATATGGAAATTGGAATTTATGACAAAGTTGCTGAAAATGATAGCAATATTGTCAATTTAGTAGAGGCCATATTTAGTTGTTCGCTGCAGCTTAATGCAAGTGATATCCACGTAGAACCAGGGGTAGAAGTAACGCGTGTAAGAATACGTATAGATGGATTGTTAAAGGAGCTTTGTAGGCTTCCGATGATTAAACATAATAGCATTTTATCAAGAATAAAACTTTTAAGTGAGTTGGATATTTCAGAGAGGCGTTTGCCACAGGATGGTCATTTAACCGTTGAGTTTCAAGGAAGAAGTATAGATATGCGCATTTCTACCTTACCAACTATAAATGGTGAAAAGATGGTTATAAGACTTCTTGATAAAAATATTAATTTGCGAAGTTTGGATAAGCTAGATCTAACGCGTGATAATTATAATAAATATGAAAAACTAATACGCTCGCCCAATGGTTTGATTTTAGTGACAGGACCAACAGGTAGCGGTAAAACTACAACTCTTTATGCAACCTTAAGAGAAATAAATAGCGAGAGTAAAAATATAGTGACTATCGAAGACCCGGTGGAATACTATTTGGAAGGTATTAACCAGGTGGCAATCAATAAGAAAATAGGCTTAAACTTTGATATTGGTTTGCGCGCCTTAGTAAGACAGGACCCTAATGTTATCATGCTTGGTGAAATTCGCGATCGCCAAAGTGCTGAAACTGCAGTGCAAGCCGCTTTAACAGGACATTTAGTTTTTAGTACCTTACATACCAATAATGCTTTAGGTGCCATTAACAGATTGACCAATATTGGCGTTGAGACATTTTTGCTTTTATCCAGCCTTAGAGGTGTATTAGCCCAAAGATTATTACGAAGAGTTTGCCCACATTGTAAGCGAAAATATGTGGCATCTGCTTTAGAACGTGCATATTTAGGAAAAAAAGAGGGTGTAATTGAACTTACTAAAGGAGTGGGATGCGCAAATTGTTTTGGTACTGGTTATAAAGGTCGTTTAGCAGTGCATGAGTTTTTGTTTATGGATGATGAACTGGTGAGTATGCTTTTGCATAAGAAAGAAGAGGCTAGTATTGTAGCCTATATGCGTTCTCATGGTATGAGAAGTTTAAAGGATGATGCAGTAGATAAAGTGTTATTAGGCCAGACTACAGTAGAAGAGCTACTTCGCAATGCATTGCTTTAATGGAAAAGGAGAAGATTAAAATGTTATATAATATTTTGCAAAGAGCCAGAAAAATGGGTGCTTCTGACATTCACATTTCCGTAAATTCTTATCCGATGGTAAGAGTTGATGGAGAATTATTATTATTAAATGGAAATAAACTTACTGGTACAGTGGAAGGTTCTGAAGATAATATGCTTGTCGCAGAAGCTACACTTTATTATGGTTTTAAATTAGACAAATTAGCACTACAAGGTATAGTTGAACAACTTATTGGCAAAAAATTGCTATGGACTTTAGAAAAATGTGGAGAAGTAGATATTGCCTGGGAAGATAACAGACTCGGTAGATATAGAGCTAATATTTTTAAGGAAAATGGTAGTTATGCTATTTCCATGAGATTAATAAACAAAAAAATACCTAGTTGCAAACAACTAGGTATTCCAGATACTGTACAAAATCTGATGAATGTAAAGAACGGTTTGATTATTGTAACTGGACCAACAGGCTGCGGAAAATCGACGACGTTAGCAGCACTTATAGAAAAGATTAATCATGAAAAGAGTGCCCATATTATTACCTTGGAGGATCCTATAGAATATAAATATTCCTTAGGAAATGGTGTGATCAATCAAAGAGAGATTGGTTCAGATACCCAAACCTTTGCTAGTGGTCTACGCAATGCATTACGAGAGGATCCAGATATTATTTTGGTAGGGGAATTGCGAGATGCAGAAGCAGTTAAAGTTGCTCTACAGGCAGCAGAAACGGGACATCTGGTACTTAGCACACTGCATACGAAAGATGCGGTGGCAACTATTAATAGACTTATTGATATGTTGCCTGAGGCTAAAGAACAAACTCGTTCTCAATTGGCTGATTGCTTAGTTGGCATTATAGCTCAAGAATTAGTTAAACGCTCAGATGGCAAGGGGAGAATCGCAGCTATGGAAATATTGCTCAACAATAATGCAGTTGCTAATTTAATACGCGAAGGAAGAACGCATCAAATCTATAGTTATATGCAAACAGGAAATAAGCTTGGGATGCAAACAATGCAGGCAAGTATGGATGCACTAAAAAAACAACAGCTAATATGATTTGACACTGCATCCCGCAGAAGAATGCCGACGCGTGCCTGGAGAGTAAATCGACACTTCATCTGCGGGAAGCATGCCGAAATTTTCCCTACATCATAGGACTTTCTTCCGTATGAATATTTTGGGCAGCTCTCAGCCAGGTAGCACCTTTTTTGCCAAAAATAGTATAATCCGTTGATTCAACTAAGCTTGTAGAAAGAATTCCATCGGGGATGTTTATCCATAATTCAGGAGTAACTGCTTGGCCTAAGCATAGCTGTAAAAGTTTATCGCAAACAATAATGTCATAGTTTGAAGCAAGTTCCTTCCAAGCTTGCGTATCCTTGAAGAGAATAGGGGGGGCAATTATAGGAAGCATATCATCCTGTAAGCCTCTTATATGTTCGTCTTTAGTTACTTGAGTACAAAATGCTTCGAAGGAGGGAATAGGTGTATAGATGGCTCTATCAACCTTGACATAACCTTCCATAGCTATAAAATATCTTTTTATTCCTGCAGTTAAAATTGGGTCTCCGACGACTAAAACTCTTTTTTGCCTTTGGGCTGGCATTGCGATAGGTGGAATATCTAAGATTTCAGCAGAGTTATTATACATCATTCTGTTGACTTGATTACGCCAAAGCAACATAGCTCGTGCTCCAATAGGAATAGCAGCAAAATAGGGAATGCCAAATTCTTTTTTCATATATTCTGCTAAGGGAATAGCTACAGAGGAGACAACCCAGTTAGTACGTACGGAAGCAAGTTCATGCATATTCTCCCATGCAAGATCCTCAGGAAAGAGGGCAATATAACCATCTTTAGCAAAATGTTCTATGCCATGGTGGATTTTAGAACGAAATGTACTTTGACTGTCACCTGTTCCCAAAACACCAATGAGCTTGGGATTTGTGGCTACTTTATTATTAGCGCAAAGCTTTTTAGTTTGTTCACCAAATTTTACCAAAGCATCGGCAGTTTCTTCAGCAGAGGTTTTATAGCATTTTGTATCTAAAGCATGAGAAGCAATATTACTATAGCGAAGTTTTTCTTTTATCCAGTTAATATCAAGCTTAGCTTTTTGGACAACAGCAGCTTCAAGAATATCGTTTGGTATAGTACTATTCATGATTTATCCTCTTATTACTACATTTGTGCAAAAACTCTCTGGAATTAACCAGAGAGTTTTTACGTAGAGATGTGTGAGATGAAAAACTTGCAAAAGTGTTATCATTTATGTTTTTTCCAAAGTTTATCCAGTTCAAATTCAGCAGAAACTACAATAGTTCTGGGGCTGGACAGTAAGAATTTGGAACCTTCACCAGTTTTGCCAATCCAGTGATTGCTGTTAAACAGATTGTAGCATTGAGCACGGAAAGTGACGGGAGCAGAACCCAAATGAGTCTTTTGGCTAGCAAATAAATCAAAGGTTTTCCAGGTAGGTAATTTTCTAACGCCAGCATCAAAATTATAGCTTGCGGAATCAGAAAAATTGAAACGACCAGTAATGCTAGAGCTTTCAGTAGGCTTATATTCTAAGCCTAAGGTTCCATGCCATTTTACAGAACCGTCAACGGGCTTACCATTGTCTTGCTTAGCATTCAGATATTCTAAGCCACCAAACATGTTCCATTTATCAGCAAGTTTACCTGTTGCAGATAAATCAACACCTTTGTAATTAGCCATGCCTGAAATACCCATGTAGGTTTTTCCTGCAACTTTATAGTCAATGATATTAGCTTGTTTTAGATCAAAATAAGCTAAGCTATAGAACATATTCTTATGTTTAAATTTAACACCATATTCATCATTTTTTGTTTTTACAGGTGACAGGTATTCACCTTCATTTTCATAGCCGCTACCAACTACGTTACCTCTAGAAATAGAGTAAGCGCGAGATGCATATAAGGTTAAATCATTTGTAGGAGCATAAGAAATTCCGTAGGTAGGTGTCCAGTTAATATCATGATTATCTTCTGTAACCTTGCCTTTAGCGTTTCTAGATAAGAAACTGCCATGACGTCTTGTTCCTGCAACCATTAGATTCCATTTACCTAATTCGATGTTATCAGCAATATTAAGGCTGACATCCATTTCTCTATTAGAGAAGCGTTTACCAAGGGATCTAGAATAGTCACGATCATATGCTTCCGGTTTCCAAAGGATTGAATCATAGATATTGCCATAGACAAGATTTAGTCCTGCACCATGATTTATACCATGTTCAAAGTTTTGGTTATTATTGTACCAGGTACGATAAGAACGGTCTACAGCAGCAGAAAGGTTGTGAGTTGTTGCACCAATTTTAACTTTATCCTTAATGCCGGCTTGGAAATAGGTGTTTTGAACAGCAAAATGTTGTGACCAAACAGTAGTGTTAGCAAAATTGCCAAGGTTATCAATTTTTATATCGCCGTTATAAATAAAGCGTCTAATAAAGGTTTCGCCCTTACCAGCGTTGATAAACCAGCTAGAATTTTCGTCCATCTTTTGTTCATGATTTAGAGTAGTAAGCCATCCATAACGTTGTTGATACATACCGGGAATCTCGTAATTTTTATCTGCGTCAGGAGCTTTAGGATAGAATGAATATTTGGTATCTAAATTAAAGCGACGGTCTGTACCGCTATTCTTTTTATCAAAATAGGTATAGAAGAAGTTAGTATTTGCTTTCTCCGTTTCTCTGGAAATGTCAACACTAATATTTTGTCTATTAATCTTAGCACCAGAAATTGCTAAACCACCTTCGTTAGTTTGACCGTAAACACGTACACCCCATTCTCTGTCTTTGCCGAAACGTTGACTGATGTCAAAAGCTTCGCCATAGTTACCGCGGCCAGCTAAACTTTGGGTATATTTAATATGATCATCTTTTAGAGCTCTTTTGGTATAAAGATTAATAGAACCAGGGGTACCCATGCTAGCTGCACTATAGGAACCAGAGGAAGATTGTTGAGATCCTGTTAGGGTTGCAGCGGGACCTACTACTACGTCCATACTGCCAATGGTAAAATCTTCAGGACCAATGGCCATAACAAAGAAACCAGGAACATTGTTGTAGTTCATTAATGCTGCATTACCAGCCATACCACGAATGGAGAAGTCCGTTTTAATAGGTGAGGTGCCTACAGTTACGCCGGGAATGTTAGATAATACATCTTGTAAAGAACCATCAGGCCCCATTTGTTGTTCCAATGTTTTCTCGCTGATACTATGAACTGTCATGGGAACTTTCATTATATCTTTGTCTCCAAAGATACCAAAGCGAGCTTCATTATTTTGGAAACCACCAGGCATATTGGTTTTACCTGTAGAGTCGCCTTCAATTACAAGACCTTCAAGGCTATATTCCTCAATAGGAGCTGTTGCTTCTTCAGCAAATCCTGGTACACTAAAAGAACCAAGAATTAGAGCACACATGATACTTGTTAAAAGTTTTCCGTTTTTCTTTTTCATAAAACCCATCCTTTTCCATAAATAGTTTAAAAAGATAATTGATTAATTGCCTTACTCACATAAACCGCTTAAGGTGTCCACGTTTCCCTTAAGTTTATTGCTTGAGCTTAATCCTATTATAATACAAATCTAGAATACCGCAATTCCGTTTTAGATAATACACTTTCCTAATAAGAATATTCCATACAAGAAAGATGATATTCCATTATGTATATTGATAAAATAGTAATGATTTCGTATAATAATGACAATGCAATATGAAATGCACTTTCAAAAAGAAAGATGATTGCTTTTTTATTAAGGAGATGTTGTATAATGAAAACTTGGCAAAAAAAGGTTACAGCTACCTGCTTAGCTGTGTTGACTAGCGTTGCACTTTATGGTTGTGGTAGCAAAAGTAAGGTTGAAGCTCCTGCTAAAAATGAGAAACAGATAGTTATAGATATTAAAGGTAATAAAGTTGAGGTACCTAAAAACCTTAAGAAGTTAGGCGTAGTTCCTATGCCCTGGGCTTATGTAATATATGCTTTTGATGGTAATTCCGAACGTTTAGCTGCTATTCATCCTGGAACCAAAGGCGCATATAAGGGGAAGTTTTTGGAAACAAAGGACAAGCATTTTGGAAAGATAGACACTAAACTTATTAATCAAAACTTTTCTGTAAACATGGAAGGTTTAGCAGGCGCTGGAGTAGAGGCTTGCCTTATGTGGCAATATCAGGAACAGGATGCTAAAAAGCTTGATGCTATTGGTGTAAAACCAATTTTAATTTACAACGACACAGTAGATAGTTTGAAAAAGAGCTTTAGTATTGTCGGTCAATTGCTGAATAAGGAAGAAAAAGCACAAAAGTTGATTGCTTATTACGATTCTTCATATAATTCTATTGTTAAGCATAAAGATGAAGTAGGGAAGGCGAAGAAGCCTACAGTTCTGTTTTTGCGTAATGCGCAGCTAAGATTACAGGGTAATGATAATTTTATGCATGAGGCTTTAGAAATAGGTGGTGCGCACAATCCTTTCGGGCAAACTGCTCTAGACAGTAATAACAAAAATATCTCTATGGAGCAGGTCTATAAAATAAATCCAGATATAATCCTGCTCAGCAACTTTGATAAATTTGTTCCTGACGATTTATACAATAATAAGCTAGCAGGCCAGGATTGGAGTACAGTAAAGGCTGTAAAGGAAAAACGTGTGTATAAGGTTCCTCTGGGTATTTATCGCTGGGATGCTCCGGGCGTAGAAACTCCTTTAATGATGCGCTGGATTGCTCATACCATGCAGCCGGAAATTTTCAAAGACGTAAACATTAGAAAAGAAACGAAAGACTTCTTTAAAGATTTCTTGAATATGGAGCTCACTGATGCAGATTTGGCGCTAATCTTCGCAGATGAAGCAAATAAGAATAGCAAGCCCTTAGAATAATGAATAACAATAATCCTAGTACTAGGAGCTTTGGCACAGTCTTTTTTGGACTTTCTGCTTTGCTCCTGTTACTAAGTATTACAAGTATTAGCTTAGGACGATTCTTCATAGCGCCAGAAGATGTAGTCAAGATAATTATCAATCTGTTTTATCCCTTAGAGCCTACTTGGCAGGAACAGGCTGCTAGTGTTATTTATACTATCCGCTTACCACGAGTTATAGGAGCTATCCTTATAGGAGCTGCCTTAGCCATTTCAGGTGCTTCTTATCAAAGTGTCTTTAAAAATCCATTAGTTGCCCCTGATATGCTAGGTGTATCTTCTGGAGCTTGCGTGGGAGCTGCAGTAGCTATTCTACTAGGACTATCTCAATTTGGAGTACAAATTGCTGCCTTTGTAGGTGGTTTAACAGCAGTATGTATAGCTGTCATGATTCCTAAAATCATTGGCAAAAATACGGTCGTAATGCTCGTTTTATCAGGCATTATAGTATCTGGTTTAACGGGATCACTCTTAGGTATTATCAAATATTTAGCTGATGCAGATACGGAACTACCAGCTATTACCTATTGGCAGATGGGCAGTTTAGTTAGTGTGGTATGGGACAACATAATTTATAGTGGTATACCTATTATTATTGGTATTTTATTCATGTTAGCCATTCGCTGGCGCATGAATATACTTACCCTGAGTGACGAAGAGGCTCATATGCTAGGTAAGGACACAGTTTGGCTACGTTATGCAATAGTATTATGTGCAACTGTTTTAACGGCGTGCTCTGTATGTATTAGTGGCACTATAGGCTGGATTGGTCTAGTAATACCTCATTTTTCACGTATGCTGGTAGGTCCTAATAACCAACGACTTTTGCCGATTACAGTGGTGTTGGGTGCTGCTTTTCTTTTAGGTGTAGATACAATTTCCAGAGCATCTATGAATGCTGAAATTCCTCTAAGCATTCTTACTGGTTTAATTGGCGCACCCTTCTATTTCTATCTTTTAATCAGGCAAAGGATGAACTTACAATGAAGCTAGTAGTAAAAGATTTAGCTTTTTCCTATGATGGAGAAAATGCTTTATGGAGTAATGTTAATTTTGAAGTAAAGCCAGGGGATATTTTTTCTATAATGGGCGCTAATGGCTGTGGTAAATCTACTTTAATCCGTTGTTTAATTGGTTTTTTAAAACCTTTTAAAGGGATGGTATGCCTTCAAGAGGAAGATGGTAGTTCATATGACCCTTGGTTACAGCCCCAGGAGTTTACTAAACGTATTGGTTACGTACCCCAAATACAGAATACAGCTTATGCATTTTCTGTGAGGGACTATGTAGTAATGGGGAGAGCACCTCATATGGGCTTGTTCCAAAAGCCTAGTAGGCATGATTTTGAACTAACGGATAGTATTTTGCAGGAAATGCACATTTATGATATTAAAGATCGCTCCTTCAATACGCTTTCTGGTGGTCAGCAAAGACAAGCTGTTATTGCTCGTGCTATTGTCCAGGAACCGGAATTAGTTATTATGGATGAACCGGTTAATCATTTAGACTATGGTAACCAGTATAGAGTCGTAGAGATGATTCAAAAATTAGCAGAGCGCGGTATTGCTGTTATTCTGACCACTCATGCTCCAGATCATGTATTGCACTTTAATAGAACTGTAGGTGTCATGATGAACAAAGGCTTTACGGTCGGTCCTGCGGCGCAAATTGTGGATGAAGCATTACTCATGCAACTATATAATATGCATGTGCGTATCATAGAACTTCCAGAATTAAATAGAAAAATCTGTGTGGCAGAGCATTCTCGTAGGAAGGGTTGCTGTCTTTAAGAAAAAATAGCTGCTTACAAAACGTAAGCAGCTAAAATTTTAAATTACATTTACATTTTTGCATCAACTGGCATTATTGGTTCGGTTGAAGGAGTAGTTATAACAGTATTTACCTCACAAATAAAATCCCAAAAGGCTTCTGCCAATTCTGAGCGTTTATTGTTCTTTAAACGAACGGATACTAATTTGCTGGTAATCTTTTCTTTCAAGGGGATGATGCGTAAATCCCTAAAAGTACTTAAGTCAACCACATTCTTCGGTAATAGAGTTATGTCCATGCTTTCTGTTACCATACCTTGGATAATTTTAGGGCGAGGACTTTCGCCATGAATGTTTATTGTTAAGCCTTGATTAGCAAAAGCTTCGATAACAGGAGCTCTTAGTTCTGTTTCCTTGCTCAGTAGGAATAGAGGATATTTAGCTATTTCCTTGAGACTGAGCTGTTTCTTGTTAGCCAATTCATGGTCTTTATTGACAACAACAACCATGATGTCATTGGAAAGAATAATGCTATCAAAGTCGTCAGGATTAGGTATTTTTTCTAAACGAACTAAACCGAAATCAGCATTGCCATTGTAGAGCTCTTTAATGATTTCACTCTGCGTACTTTCAAAGATATCAAAATTAATAGATTCTTCCTGACGGTTGTTTTGGAAGAGCGCTAGGTCTGCGCCAATATTGAAATTGTTATACATTGGGCTAACAGGAATATTTCCTAACCGGAGAGTCGAGGAGGCATTCTTCTTGATGTTTTCTATCTCTAAAAGCATATCCTTGTGTTGCTCATAAACAGATTTGGCATAAATGTAGAAAACTTTTCCTGCAGGAGTTAGGGTGCGTTGAGAAGAGTTCCTGTTAAAAAGACTTATACCCAGCTCATCTTCTAATGCTTTTATTTGTTTAGAAATTGAGGATTGGGAAATAAAAAGATCGTAGGCAGCCTCAGAAAAGCTTTGGGTTTTGACAATAGCTAGGAAATACTGAATTTGGTTAATATTCATTAAGATAACCTCGTGTGACTTAATAATGGCGAAATAGCCTTTAATAATTAATTGGAAATAATATATAGTATATTATATCATATAGGTATATTTATGTACAGATTTATAATAATATATGATTGTTAGAATGCTAGAGAGAAGGTAAAGCTTATGACTTTAAAAATTGCCTTTTATGGTAAGGGTGGAATAGGGAAATCTACAATAGCAACAAATGTTTCAGCTTTGTTGGCTAAAAATGGAATGAAAGTGCTCCATATTGGCTGTGATCCTAAAGCTGACTCCACGCGCTTACTGACTGATAAAAAGCTTCCTACAGTACTTAATCAGTTTGATAAGCTTGATAAAATAAAGCGTAGTGATATTGTCTTTGAAGGAAAGTATGGCGTTCAATGCGTTGAAGCCGGAGGACCTGAAGCTGGGACAGGCTGTGCAGGATTAGGCATTATGACTGCTATAGATGAACTAGAACGTCTTGAAGTGTTTGAAGAAGGTTGGGATGTTATTATTTATGATGTCCTTGGGGACGTAGTATGTGGAGGCTTTTCCGTTCCTATGCGTCAGCACTTTGTAGATAAAGTATATGTTGTAACCTCAGCCTATTATATGTCTTTGTATGCTGCTAATAATATTCTTAAAGGCGTTAAACGCTATAGCAAAAAGGAACAGGGCTTATGTGGCGGTATTATCGGCAATCACATTAGAGGCGTGCAGGACGCGTCTGCTTTGGAAGCTTTTTGCCAACAGGTACAGGTTCCTTGTGTTACTATGCTGACAGATGACATGGAAATGCAAAAGGCTGATTATCATAGAAGTCTGTTTGCTTTAGAGGTGGATGACAACAGTAATGGTCGTAAGCTTGAGCAATTTGTTGATCATGTTATTACTGATGAAGCAACCTATACTCCTGTGCCCTTAGATAATGAAAGCCTGGAGAATTTCGCTGTTATGCTGTTGGAGAAAATTTATGAGAAATAGGATAACCATTGAATCATTTGCTAAAACTGGTGGCATGGGTGTACTTGCGGAAATCTTATCTCAGAAGAATATTAGTGTAGTAGCTGTCGGCTCCATGGCTTGCATAGGTGGTATTAAAACTACTGCTAAACAGTTAAATGCAGAAGCTAGTATATTTGTAAAAGGATTAACTGCCAGAGAGTATGCCTTGGGAAAAAATAGTATCTATATAAAAGAATTACTGGAATTGGCTCTACAAAAACCTCAAACTAGAGGTGTAATTGTTTATTGCTCCTGCTTGGATGTTTTAACTAATTTTATGGAAGCAGAGATTTTGGAAGAGCTCAATAATGAACAGAATATTCCTATAGACTTTTTATATCGTGGTCCTTTGGTCAAAAGAAAAACACCGCCTAAAATTACTTTAAATAAAATTTGGCATAAATGGGGAATAGTGCCAGAACCGCTAAAGGAAAAATCTGTTATTATCTGTAACAATTTGGTTGAGATTGATTTTGGTGAGGCAATTTTATCTGAGCCCCTAGAAGAGAATATTTTAATAATAACACCAGGTGGTTGTACTAGCTGCTTGCAAAGTATTACAAATATAGAAAAGCATAAGTTGTTCTATACACGCTTTGACGATGTTTTTCTTAGCTCTTTTCATCCTAAGCAGTTAGTCGATACTATAGCAGACTACTTTCCCAAAGACGAGCCTTTACTCTTACTGGGAACAGCAGTAATGAAAGTTGTAGGAATTTCTTTAGAAGAGCTTTGTGAGGAACTTCGTCTAGTTGGCTTTTCTGCTAGATATATAGCTACAGATGGCTTTAAAAAGTAATTTAGAAAGTTTTTAACGCATCCGCTCAAGAGTGCCTGTGCCCGAAGGGTGCTTGTGCCCGGAGGGTGCAAGACCGCGGATGCGTGCTAAAATTGGAGCAGCAAAAGCCTGAAAACAACAAAATGCACAAATATTCTGAAAATACTCTTGCTTTCTTATTTT
>JAKSOK010000026.1 GCA_024405615.1 Phascolarctobacterium sp. | reverse complement strand
TATTAAAATTGCTTGATTAGTAGCAAATAATAAATTATAATAGACACTGTCAATAGGTGTTTAACACAGGTTTTTAAGGCTGTTTTTTATAAGGAGTTTTCTTTTTTATGCAAACTAATAATTTGGAGAAGCATGCTTCTCAAAGAAAAGTATCAGGTTTGGATGCAATTAGAACACTTGCGATTGGTGGTGTAACCTTCTTCCACATGTTTCCTGATACAATAAAGGGTGGATACCTAGGTGTATCTCTTTTCTTCGTTTTAACGGGCTTTCTGCTAGCTTATACTACATCTATACAAGCTAGTTTCGCTATACTTCCATATTACTGGAAACGTTTTAAACGTATCTATCCTGAATTGCTTGTGATGCTACTTGGGACTTTAGGCGCATATACGTTTTTACTGCCTAAAGCAGTAGAAGGTGTTTTTCAGGAGATAACCTCCGTACTGTTAGGCTACAATAACTGGTGGCAAATCTTTCAAAATGCAGATTATTTTGCTAGAATAACCAGTAGTTCTCCCTTTACTCATTTATGGTTCCTAGGGATAGAACTACAATATTATTTCATTTGGCCTTTCTTTTATCTTGCTTATAAAGGTTTGCAAAAGCTTGCAGGAAAAAAGGCAGGCTTGTTTTTCTTTGTCGTGCTGGCAATAGCTTCGGCTGCTTTAATGCCGATTATGTATAATCCTGATGTTGATGTAACCAGACTATATTATGGTACGGATACAAGATTATATGCATTGCTTTTAGGCGCACTTTTAGGCCTTGATGCAGGCGAACATAAGCAGGATAAAATTTTTGAAATTAAAGGTATCGGCAAAAGCATTTTTGGTAGCGCACTTATAATAACTCTTGTTGCTTATGTACTGATGAGTGGTCAGGCTTCCGTAACCTATCAAGGTGGGATGTTAGCTATGACAATTCTCTTCGGTTTAATGCTCTATCTCACTATTGCTACTAATTTAGGTGAAAAACTAGAGCATCCTATTTGTACATTTTTTGGCAAATATTCCTATGGTATTTTCCTGTGGCAATATCCGGTAATCTATCTTTTCGGTCATATGCCGTGGGGTAATATGCCTGGTGCTGTAGTTCTGCAATTATTGTTAATTTGTTTATTGGCTGTATGGAGTAAGCATTTTACCGATAGTGTAATGCAGAGAGCACTTCCTTTTGCAAATACCAATTTGGCGAACCTCAAAAAGCTTGCTTTTGGTGTTTTGGCAGTATTGAGCATTGTACTGATGGGCTTTGGTTCTAAAGCTTACGTGGTTTCTTATAATTATAAAGATGTAAGTAAAGCCGAGCTGCAAGCACAATTAAAAGCTAATGCAGAAAAGCTGGCTGCAGAGAACGCAGCTGCGGAAAAAGCTGCGCATGAGCAAGCTGTTAACTTGGCGAAGGGACAGGTTGATCTTCGTGGTGTAGTTTGCATTGGTGACTCTGTAATGTTGGGCGCTTCCGGTGCTTTGCGTAAGGAACTTCCTGGTTGTTATATTGATGCAGCTGTTTCCCGTTATGTTGGCGATGGCGTGCAGATTGCAGAACAGCTAAAAGCTAATGGCAAGCTTGGCAAAGTCGTTCTCATTCACTTGGGTACTAATGGTCCTATTGCAGGCTATGAAAGATACGAAAAGCATACCAAAAAGTTAATCGAAGTTCTTGGCCCTGATAGAGAGATATTTTGGGTTAACTTCTTCTGCCCAGATACAACCTGGCAGGATACTAATAACGCCTATTTAAGTAATATTATTTGTGGTTACCATAGTAATATTCATTTAGTTAACTGGTATAATCTTGTTCATGATAAGGCTGGGGATTTATTAGTTGGCGATCGTATTCATCCCAATAGCAAAGGCATTAAACTTTATGGGGAATTGGTCAAAGAAACTATGGTAAAAGTTTTGGCTGAAGAAAGTGTCAAGAAAGCTAAAAAAGATAAAACCAAAAATAAAGGCAAGTAGGCTTTATAGATTAATAGGCAATGAAAAAGCAGGAAAGAAATTTCCTGCTTTTTTTATGCTTATTTATTTTATTTCAGTTCCAAACCTTTTTTGAATAGTTCATAGGTTGCTAAGCCAGACAAATCTACATCATCAGTAGTTACAGGGTTACCAGCCTTAACATCATTCTTCAATACAGCACCATTCAACAGATAGAAAGGAGCTGCAGTAGCTGCATTGTCTTTTTCCAACAGTTCAGGAACTAAGCCGTCAATAGAGTGATGGTGACCGTGAACTTCCAGCTTTGTGCCAGCAGGCAAATCTTTTTCAGCTACGCCAGCCATAATGGATACCTGGCGGGTTTCGGTATGCAAGCCAACGCCCATCAGATCGCCAACTAACAGGGAGATAGGAGTTTCCATACCCATGAAGTGATACGGATAGTAGATACAGCAATATTTATTGTTCTTGCTCATTACATGGCCTTTACCAGCCAGGATTTCCCACATCTTTGCGTCTTTGCATTTTACAACTACGAATTCACCACCGCAGAAGCTTGCTTCATCAGTGCCACGCAGGTTATAGAATACATCTACAACGCCAGTTTTATCCAAAATACCGCCATCTTCCTTAGGAATAAAGATGTTTGCTAATTCGCTAGGTTTAGCTACAGGATAGCTCAGGAAGGGTTGAGAAGGAACAAAACCAGTTACGTTAGAAACCAAGTTCATTTCGCACAGGTCCGCAGAGATAACACTGGTATATTTTTCAACCAGCTTACGACGTTCAGCCAAGGTTTCAACACCCTCATAACGCCAGCAGTTTAAAAATTCCGGCATCATAGTAGGTTCGCTAGTACCATCTGTATAGCTCATTTCGCCAGTTTCTCTATCCCAAACGAAATCATATTCACTAGATTTACCTGCGCAAACGATTTCCAGACCTAAAATCTTAGCCCAAGAATACAAATCTAACAGGTTACGCGGTTGGTCGCCATTTACTAATGCATAAATAACACCATTTTCCTTAGCGATTTGATTCAGCATTGCACCGCATACAGAGTCAGTTTCTTTAGAGCACATATAAACATTAACACCATTTTGCATGCAGATAATTGCTGCATCAGAGCTGATCGCAGTATTACCAGTACATTCAACCATAGCAGTAATACCACATTTAGCAACTAAACGATAATCTGCAACGATAATGATAGCATCCTCAGCAGTAGCAGCGATTTCTTCTTCGCTAGCACAAATAACAATTTTAGAGGTATCATAACCGATTTCCTTTAATACGTCATAGCATTCATCAGTATGACGAGAGCAGATAACTCTCAATTTCATGTGTGCAACATAAGGAATTTGTGCTAACAAAGTATAACCGTAGCCACGAGTAGCACCAATAACGCCAACCTTAGAAACTTTGCCGCTATTATCATTATAGAGATTAGTGTAGTCCATTTTCATTCTCCTTCGCAAATAAATTCTAGAGAAGCCCGATTTATTCCGTTGAATAAATCATCCATTCCCAAGTATGTTAACCTATTAGTAGCAAGAAGCATGCCAACTTTTATCATTCCAGTAAAATCTTCATATTTTTTCCATTCTTAATTTATAAGATTTAATAAACAACCACTTCTCTGCCAAGATAGAAATTTAAAACTACTTTTAAGAATCAGTAAAGCATATTTGTAATACTTACGTTGCAGCATATTGCAACACGTTGCATTTTGTTGTATAATTAAAACATAAATGTTGCATTAAATAACCGTATATACTTTTAAAATTAACTTTAGCATATTCTAATTAACTAATATTGTCTTATATTATACATTTTGAGGTGCATTATGAAAATAGTAGTAATTATACCTTCACCCTCCATGACAGAGATGGCAAAAAGGGTTATCGCTGAAAAGTCCCTACCGGAAGGCGTTCAGATAGAAACCCATTTAGTCGATGTTGAAGGTTTAAAAAATATTACTTTCAATGGTGTTGATGCTGTAGTTTCCCGTGGTTATAGTGCTCTAGAGCTAAAAAGGCGCTATCCCCATCTAATCCACGTTCCCATCGATATCAGTAGCTATGATATTTTGCGCGCTGTCAGCCAAATCCGCAAAAGCCATACCCCAAAAAAAGTAGGTTTCTGTGGCGGTTATCAATATATGTATGACAGTATGGAGCTAGAAGAATTATTAGCCTGCCCTCTATCAGTATATTATAGTAATGATTATACCAAAATCCAAAGCATTGTAAAACAAGCTAAAGAAGATGGCTGCGATTACATCATAGGTGGCTATTCAGCAGTATTTTTTGCAGCTCGTTTAGGTTTACAAAGCGTAATGTTAGATACTAGTGCTGAAGTTTTCGCTAATTCCATTGACGAAGCTATACGTGCTGTCAATATTAAACGCGTAGAACAACTAAAGGCAGCGATGTATCGTACAATTACCAAAAGTTCTAACGAAGGCATCATCTTTGTAGATAAAGATGGCTTCATTGGTGTAGATAATAAGGCTGCCCAAGAAATGGGTGATGGTCTTCCCTTATGCCATAAATCTTTGTTACAGGCCTTTCCTGAGCTTAACAAGAGCTTTAAGAGAGCTGTCACTAGCGGCAGAAACATTGTAGAAATTATCAAGCTTCCTAATAAAAGAACAATCTCTGTAACTATTACACCTGTAGTTAGTGATGCTAAAATTTATGGTGCGGTAATTAATCTTCAGGATATTTCTCATATCCAAGAGCTAGAAGGCAACATTCGCGCTAAGCTGAGTGAAAAGGGCCTGCAGACAAGATATTCCTTTGAGGATATTGTTTATGGTTCAAAAGCAATGCAGACTGCTGTAGCTGCTGCTAAACGCTATGCCCAATCAGACGCTAATATTATTATAGTAGGCGCAACTGGTACTGGTAAAGAGCTCTTTGCTCAAAGTATTCATGCCTATAGTGTGCGCCGTAATGGCCCCTTCGTAGCAGTAAACTGTGCAGCTTTGCCAGAAAATCTGCTAGAAAGTGAACTTTTTGGCTATGTAGAGGGTGCTTTTACTGGTGCTGGCAAGGGCGGTAAAATGGGCATGGTAGAGCAAGCCCATAGAGGTACACTATTCCTAGATGAAATTACAGAAATACCTATATCCCTCCAGATAAAGCTATTGCGTGTGCTTCAGGAACGCGAAATTCGACGTTTGGGCTCTGACAAAGTTACCCGTGTAGATGTACGTATTATTGCTGCTACCAATAAAAGCTTAACGGAACAAGTGAAAAAAGGTCAATTTAGAAGCGACCTTCTCTATCGTCTAGATGTTTTACGTCTATTTTTACCAGCTTTATCTGAAAGAGAAAATGACGTAGAGCTATTATTTGATCATTTATTAAAGCTTTTATGTCCTGTAAACACAGTCCAGGATCTAGTTTTAACCGAAGATGCAAAAAAATGCTTACGAAACTATCCTTTCACCGGTAACATCCGCGAGCTACGTAATATAGTAGAAAGAATTTGCGTACTACATAAATCTGGTATTTTAGGTAAAGAAGATATGGAAGCTATTCTCTATCCTGAAGATTTGCAGGTTGAAAAACCACCTGCTATTGCTCCTAGAGAAATACTACCAGCCAATTTGCAGAACTTTGCTATTACTCCACCAATAGACCAGGCTCCCAATCTTTTAAGTGCACGCGAACAAGCAGAATATCAACAGCTCATTGATGCCTATAATTTATGCCAGGGTCGAAAAAACGAAATGGCTACTATGTTAAATATTAATCGTAGTACTTTATGGAGAAAATTAAAGAAATATAATTTAAATTAATATTTGGCACAAAAATTGCTTATTTAGTTGTAGACACCTGAGGAAGCGTGTTCCTCATAAAATATTAAGGAGGTATGTATCGTGTCTGCAACATTTACATTAGGCTTATTCGCCTTCGTTATCGTGCTCATGATTCTCATGATTTCCAAATGGAAAGTGCACGCAGTATTTGGCATTCTGTTTGCCGCATTAATTTTAGCCATTGGTTTAGGTACACCATGGCAAGACATTGAAAAAACCATTAACAACGGCTTTGCAGGAACTATTCGTTCTGTAGGTATTGTTATTATGCTGGGTTGCGTAATGGGTACCATTATGGAAAAGACCGGTGCTGCTCTGCGTATTACTAAATCTGCAATTGACCTGTTCGGTAAGAAAAATATTGTTTGGGCTATTGCCGTAAGCTCCTTTATCCTGGGTATTCCTATCTGGGGCGATACAGTAGTAATCCTCTTAATCCCCATCGTATCTTTAATTGCTGTAGAAACCAAAAAATCCATGATGTGCCTTGGTACTGTTCTGTATATGGGTGCTTTGGTTACCGCATCTCTGGTTCCTCCTACTCCTGGTCCCATCGCTGCGGCTGCATTGCTGAAGGTTCCTCTGGGCGACACCATTATCTGGGGCTTAGTAGTTGCTCTGCCTTCCGTATTCGCAGCAACCTGCTACTGCTTAACCTTAAATGATCCTGTTCTTCCTAAAGAAGAATATTTGCAAGCTGGTGCAGATGCAGATGACAGCAAGTTGCCTTCTCTGTTCGTATCCATGCTGCCTATCGTTTTCCCCTTACTTTTAATTGTAGCAAACACTGTAGCAGCTTCCGTTATTCCTAAAACTCCGCTTTCCAATTTCCTGAAATTCGTAGGCTCTCCTCTGGCTGCACTCTTAGCTGGCTGCCTGCTGTCCTTGATTTTGACTGGTGAAAAATGGAAAACCAAGATGGTTATGAACGACTGGGTTGATGGCGCTATTAAAGCTTCTGCAATGCCCATCATTGTAACTGGTATGGGTGGCGTTTTAGCTATCTTCATCAAAAACGCTCACGTAGCTGAACAAATTGCTAAACTGGTTGTAACCTACAACATTCCTGGCTTAATGATTCCTTTCATCATTGCAGCTTTGATTCACATTATTACCGGTTCTAACGCTCTGGGTGTTATGACCGCAGCTGCTCTGGTTGAACCGTTGCTTGGTAGCATCGGCGTAAGTCCGTTAGCTGCTTTCCTGGCTTGCGGTACTGGCGCACTGGTATTCAAGCATGCCAACTCCTCTGGCTTCTGGGTAACTGTTACCATGTCCAATATGGACGTAAAACAAGGTATCCGCGCTGTAGGTGGCGGTGCAACCGTTGCTGGTGTAGTTGGCTTCATCATCACTGCTATTCTGAGCTGGATGGGCATGATTTAATAAAACATTTTATCTATGAGTAGGTGCCCAGTGTATTTTACCTGGGCGCCTTGTTTATATTGTGAGGTAAATATGGCTAATTTAAAATTTGGCTGCTTTGGTGACGATTTTACTGGTGCAAGTGATGCAGCCTCCTTCATAAAAAAAGCAGGCCTTAAAACTATCCTGCTAAACAATGTACCTGCCGAAGATTTTGTTATTCCAGAAGATACTGAAGCGGTTGTAATTGCCTTAAAAATTCGTACCATCCCCGTTGCAGAAGCAGTAGATGCTGCTCTCAAGGCCTGTGATTGGCTTTTAAAGCAAGGAGCACATCATCTCTATTACAAATATTGTTCTACCTTTGATTCTACTGATGAGGGTAACATTGGTCCTATCACAGATGCTATTATGGAAAAATATAATCTATCTAGCACCATCCTCTGTCCTGCTCTGCCCGTTAACGGTAGACAAGTACGCAATGGTCATTTATATGTAAATGGCATTCCTTTGCACGAAACCCATATGCGTTTTCATCCTTTAACTCCTATGAAAAGCTCTTCTATTCCCGAACTGATGAGCAAGCAAGGAAAATACAAATGTGTAGTTCTAACCAAAGAGGAGTTAGAAACACAGAACGCTACAGCCTTAAAGCTTTTTGCAGACTCCCTTAATCAAAAGGTATATTTTGTTCCTGACTATAATGATGAAGAGGATGCAATTAACATTGCCAAGCTCTTCCACGATGCTAAATTTTTAACAGGTGGCTCCGGTATTTTAACTGAACTCTGCAAGCATTGTAGCTGCGCTGAACAAGCAGCATCAGTTGCAAAAAATGATGAACCTCGTACTAGCAGAGCCTTACTTTTAGCAGGCAGCTGTAGTGCTGTGACCTTAAAACAAATTCAATGCTTTGCTGCAAATGGCGGCAATCTCGTAAAGATTAATCCTCAGGATTTATTTGCCTGCGAAGCTGCTCCAACTGAAGTTTTAGAGCAGCTGTGGGAAAAGGTACAAGCCCTAAATACTCCCTCCATTTTACTTTATAGCTCAGCTGAACCCGAACAGGTAGCAGCTATGCAGGATAAATATGGCAAAGAAGCAGTTTCTTCCCGATTGGAACAGCTTATGGCAAAGATGGCATTAAAAGCTACTCATGCTGGTTGGCAAAAAATTATTGTAGCCGGTGGTGAAACCTCTGGTGCTGTAACAGAAGCTTTAGAGGCACCTGGTTATGAAATAGGTGCTGAAATCGCACCTGGTGTACCTATTATGTATCCCTTGGGTAAAGGCGGCTTACAGCTTGCCCTAAAGTCAGGTAATTTTGGTAGTGAAAACTTCTTCAATGAAGCCATCGCTATGATGAACGGTGATAAACAATGAACAAGAAAAATGTAATTGAAAAAGCAATATGGGTTGCCCATTCCCTTTTCGAAAGGAATAAAGTTACTGGCTCAACAGGAAATCTCAGCTTCAAATGTGATGATATGCTATTCATTACTTCTAGCGGTTCTTGCTTTGGCACTCTCAGCGAAGAAGATTTTTCAATCATTGATAAAGACGGTAATTTAGTTTCTGGACGTAAGCCCAGTAAGGAGTTGCCCCTACACCAAATCATGTATGAGGCTCAGCCAGACCTAGGTGCAGTTCTGCACACTCATAGCTTCTATTCTGTACTTTGGTCTATGGTTCCCGTACCTAACGAAGCTGATTGTGTACCCGATTACACTCCATATTTAAAAATGAAGCTGGGTACTGTAGGCTTAGTTGACTACGAAAAGCCAGGCAGCGAAGCCCTCTTTGCTGCTTTGAAGAAAGTTGTTGCACAAAGTGATGGCTTTATCTTAAAAAATCATGGTCCCCTAGTAGGTGGCAAAGATATTATGGATGCTTTCTATAGCCTCGAGGAGTTAGAAGAAAGCTGCCATTTAGCATGGTGTATGCGTCAAAAATAATCTAGATAAGCTTCCTAGCAAAAGAATAGATGGTGAATAATTATGAGCTTGGAACTGCAACAAAAACAGAAACAAACATTGCATCTAACTACATATATGAAACAATCTTTGGCTGTTTTGGAGATGCCTATTGCAGATTTAGCAAGCTTTTTAGAGTCTCAAGCCCAGGAAAATCCTATGCTCGAATATGAGCCCTTCGATTTTAGCATAGTGAATCGTCTATCCTCCTATTATGCCAAAGCTAGTACCCCAGAAAGCACAGAGCAATTCTATAATTACGAGGCTAAACCTGAGACCTTTACTGAGTATCTAAAGTTACAGCTTTCTGAACTAAGTATAAGTTCGCAGCAAAAAATTTTAGGTAAACTTCTCATAGAAGACCTAGATAAGAGGGGTTATCTAGAGGATAGTATTGATGCCTTGGCTCCTGAATGGCATTGCTCGTTTGCAGAATTAGAGGAAGCTCTTAAAATAGTACAAAGCCTGCATCCTAAGGGAGTAGCTGCACGTAACCTGCAAGAATGTCTTTGCCTACAGCTAGAACCTTATGAAACGCTAGCCGCCCATATAATCAATAACAATCTATCTCTTGTTGGCGAAAATGCTCAGCAAAAGCTTTGTCAAATTTATCAGCTAAAGCCTAAAGAAATTAAAGCAGTTTTAGAAAGAATACGTAGTTTAAATCCTATTCCTGCCCAAGGCTTTGCCGCAAAAAGTCCTACTGTTTATGTTATTCCTGAGGCCATAGTTGACGAGAACCTAAAGGTTGAGCTTATTGGCATTAATGATGCCAATCTTAAAGTAAACTCCTACTATACCAAGCTATTAGAAAGCGGCTGTGATGCTACAACGGAAACCTATCTAAAAGAGCATTTACAGAAGGCCCAGGCTTTAATAAAATCCTTGCAAGAGCGTGGTAATACTCTAACACGAATTTTGCAGACTTTAATTACAGTACAGAAGGATTTCTTCCGTCAGGGCAAGGCTGGTCTAAAGCCTTTTGCACACAAGGATTTAGCCAAGCTACTTGCTGTGCATGAATCCACCATCAGTAGGGCAATCAAGGATAAATACATTGTCTGTACTCAGGGGGCTATTCCCCTAAAGGATTTGTTTTCCAACGGTTTAACAAATGGAGTAAATATACTCTCCGCAGCAGCTATTAAAGTCGCCCTTTGTAAGCTTATCGCGGAAGAGGATAAACAGCATCCATTAAGCGACAGAGAATTAGTTTTTTACCTGCAAAAGCAGAATATTACTATATCAAGGCGAACCGTTGCCAAATACAGAGAGACCTGCAATATTCCACCAGCAAGCAAAAGAAAAAGAAAAAGCTTATTTATTTTCTAAAAATTCCTTAATTCCTTCGATAAACCTATTTGCTATAGGAGTAAGAAGTTGGCCTTTTTTCCAAATAATATGAATCTTGGTTTCAAGCTTTGGAGATAGCGGCCTAAAGGTTAATCCACTTTCTGAACTAGTATCGCAAAGGTTGTCATAGGTCAAAAGATAGCCTAAGCCTTCTTTGACGAAAACAGAGGCATTATAATGCAATCTAAAGGAGCCTTCAAGGTTAAGCTCATCAATACGTGAACCACACCAGCTTTTGATATCGAAGCGCTAACTTTGACCGGAGCAGAAGAGAGGTAGATCTTTTTCTAAAATTGAAAGCTTCTTTAAAGCTAATTTGAAATAAATATAAAAATACCATGCAGCTTTTATGCTACATGGTATTTTTATGGCTAAACTTTAAATAGCGGTAAATATGATTTTGTTTTACAGGCTTATTCATAGGTACCATTTTTTAGTTTACGGCACACTTCATAGTTTAATTCATAGAATTCTTCTCGTGTCATTTCGTCCTGATACATGAATTCATACATGGCGTCAACATTGCAAAGTAGAGGCCTTTCTTTATAGATTGTACAGAGATTTGACTCTAGGTCAAGAAACTTACATACACCGTCACCTCTGTCGAAACTGGTGTACATGGAGTTTAGATTTACATGTCTGCAGCAAAGACCGCAGCAATCACATTTAAACATGGTGCCTCCTAGATAGATATGCTTGTATGCTTATTTAAAAGCATTAATATTACTCTAAATTATAGCATGATACGCTTAGAAATTACAATATTATATCTTAGAGCTTTACCGAAAATCCTCTAGCATTTTTTAGTTGTATGTGTTAAAATTAATAGGTATATATTTGTTTTATGCAACCAAGGGAAGGTTGCAGGAGTGATTGGAGAATTATATATTATTTTGTATAGAGGAGGGGTGTAAAAATGGAAGAAAAAACTGTTGCAACACCTGAAAAAGAAGTTTACTCTAGAAACTTCATTGAAATGATAATTGACAAGGACCTTGAGGAAGGTAAATATCCCGAGATTTGTACTCGTTTCCCACCTGAACCCAATGGTTATTTACATATTGGTCATGCTAAGTCTATCCTGTTGAACTATGGCCTGGCTAAACAATACAATGGCGTTTTCCATATGAGATTTGATGATACCAATCCTACTAAGGAAAAGACCGAATTCGTTGATTCTATTTTAAAAGATATTCAATGGTTAGGTGCTGATTGGGGTACTCACCTCTATTTTGCCTCCAACTATTTTGATAAAATGTACGAAGGCGCTGTTAAGCTGATTAAGAAAGGTAAAGCTTTCGTATGTCAACTGACTCCTGAGCAAATCAGAGAGTATAGAGGCACCTTTGAACAACCTGGTAAGGAAAGTCCTTATAGAAATCGTTCCATCGAAGAAAATCTAGAATTATTCGAAAGAATGAAAAATGGTGAATTCGAAGATGGTTCTATCGTATTGCGTGCTAAGATTGATATGGCATCTCCTAATATCAATATGCGCGATCCTGTTATTTATCGTGTAGCACATTTGCATCACCACAACACCGGTGATAAATGGTGCATCTATCCTATGTACGATTTTGCTCATCCCATCGAAGATGCTGAGGAAAATGTAACTCACTCTATTTGTACTCTTGAGTTTGAGGATCATAGACCTTTGTACGATTGGGTTCTGAAGGAACTGGAATATCCTAGACCTCCGCAACAAATCGAATTTGCTAAGCTGTACTTAAAGAATGTAGTAACTGGTAAGAGATATATCAAAAAATTAGTTGAAGAAGGCACTGTAGATGGTTGGGACGATCCTCGTCTGGTTTCCATTGCTGCTTTACGTCGTCGTGGCTTTACTCCTGAATCCATTCAAAAATTCGTAGAGCTGTGTGGCGTTGCTAAAGCTAATAGCTCTGTAGATTATGCAATGCTGGAATACTGCATCAGAGAGGACCTGAAATTAAAAGCTCCTAGACTGATGGCAATTATTGATCCTGTGAAGCTGGTTATTGACAACTATCCTGAAGGTCAAAGTGAAGTTTTGGTTGCTCCTAACAACCAAGAAAATGAAGCTATGGGCAATAGAGAAATTACCTTCTCTAAGGAACTTTACATCGAAAGAGAAGACTTCATGATTGAGCCTCCTAAGAAATATTTCCGTATGTTCCCTGGCAACGAAGTTCGTCTGATGCATGCATATTTCGTAAAATGCACCAGCTATGAAACCGATGAAAACGGCAAAGTTACCGTTATTCATGGCACCTATGATCCTGCTAGTAAGGGTGGCACCAGTCCTGATGGCCGTAAGGTTAAGGGTACCATTCATTGGGTTGATGCTGCAACTGCAATTCCTTGTGAATGCCGTCTCTATGAGAATCTCATCGATGAAGAAAAAGGCGTTTACAATGAAGATGGTAGCATGAATATCAATCCTAATTCTTTGACTGTTGCTAACGCTTATGTTGAGAAATCTTTGGCAACTGCTCAACCTTATGATAGATTCCAATTTGTAAGAAATGGTTTCTTCTGTGTTGATGCTAAGGATTCCAAACCTGATGCTTTAGTATTCAACAGAATCGTATCTCTGAAGAGCTCCTTTAAACTGCCTAAATAATTTAAGACATAAAAAAACTCACGTGGAAAAATCTACGTGAGTTTTTTGTTTGTTTAATTATTTTTTGATTCTAATCATCTTTTCAGTGATGTCAGAAATCTTTCTTGCACCACACATATACATGGTATCTGTTAATTCTTCTTTAATTTTATCAAGATAGCATTCAATACCTTCTTGACCGCCACCGTAATAAGAAATAAGTACGGGACGACAAATGAGGCACATGTCAGCACCCATAGCCAAAGCCTTGAAAACATCAAGGCCGGAACGAATACCGCCGTCAATCATGATTTTGGTTTTACCTTTTACTGCTGCTACGATTTCTGGAAGGACTTCTGCAGTACCCGGAGTTTCTGCTAAGACACGGCCACCATGATTAGATACGATGATAGCGTCAGCGCCTGCTTCTACAGCTTTAAGAGCGCCTTCAACGGTCATGATACCTTTGACAATCAGAGGCACTTTGGCATATTCCTTGAGAGCACGGATTTGTTCTACGGTTTTGGTGCCGGCGTTACCGCCTCTTTTTCTAAGATGGGGGAGGCCTGCGCTATCAACTACTACGCACATAGCAAAGGGCGCTTGGCCACCTTTGTAAAGGTCCATGAGCTGCATGATTTCTTCCTGAGAGCTTGGATTAAAAACAGGTACACCATTGTTTCCGTGAGCACGACCAGAGGCAATAGTATTATCCCAAACTCTTTGCTCTAAGCCATTACCAAAGGCATGAGCAATACCTCTTGTTTCGCAGGCTGCCATGCATTTTTCGTTAAAATCGCTTACATCATCAGTGGGGTTAAATTGCAATTTAATAGAACCTATAGGAGCTGTCATTAAGGGAAAAGCAAAGTGACGACCGAATAGCTCCACAGAAGTATCAATAGGAATGTTTTCTACCATGGTATCCATATTAAGCTTAATGTTGTGCCATGCTTGATAGTTGTCATAAGCGCCATTTCCAGGAGCCTTGGAGCCAGGACCTGGCATAATATTGCCACAGCCTAAGCCGTTGCATACAGGACAAACCTTACAGTTAGGGCCAATGTGTTTCTTAGCATTTGCTAAAACCTCAGCGTATTCCATAAAAAATCTCCTTTTAAATAGATTAAAGTATATATATTATATTTATAGATGTACTATCATTTTAAACAAAAAGAAGAGGAATAGCAAGCTTAAAAGTCGTTATACTATAAATAAAATGTTTTAAACTAAAGTTTATTAGTGAATTTAAGTAATAATGTGATATAATATAAATATCATAAATAATA
>JAKSOK010000255.1 GCA_024405615.1 Phascolarctobacterium sp. | reverse complement strand
AGCAATTCTATAACATTACTGACACTATGTTTGTCGGTCGTTATATTGGTGCTGCAGCTTTAGCGGCAGTAGGAACGACTGGTCTTTTACTTTCGGTTATCGTAAATTTCATTATTGGTCTTTCCGCAGGCGTTAGTGTTATTGTTTCTCAATTATACGGTAGTAAGGCCTTCAAAGAGCTCAACAATTGCGTACAAACAATTTTGGTTGCCTGTGGTGTAATAGGGCTTATGACAACAATTATTGCGCTGGTTTTTCTTCCCAATATTCTAGAACTTTTAGAGACTCCTCTAGAAATCGTTCCTATGGCAGCTTGTTACCTGCAGATCTGTCTTTGGGGCATCATCCCGCAACTGATTTATAATTCCGGTACTGCTATTATGCGTTCTTTAGGCAATACCTGCTGTGCTCTCTATTATTTAATTGTTTCGATATTTGTTAATTTAGTCCTTGATTATATCTTGTTAGTTCAATTTAACTTAGGAATTCAAGGCGCAGCTTGGGCTACATTGGCAGCTCAAATAATCTCTGCACTGCTTATTACTTATAAGCTTTTTACTACGGAGGGTGAATGGCATTTTACTCCTGCAAAGAAATTAGTCGATCTACTTTATCTCAAAGAGCTGATGACTAAAGGTATTCCTGCAGGCATGCAAGCAGTATTCATGAGCATTTCCAGCTTGGTAATTCAAACCTATATTAATTCCTTTGGTTATGCTGCAATGGCTGGTATGACTATTTATGCTCGTGTAGAAGGTTTTCTTTATTATCCGCTATTTTCCTTTGGCATAGCTCTTACAAGCTTTGTCGGCCAAAATATCGGTGCGAGAAAATTTGCTAGAGTTAGTGAAGGTATTCATATCAGTCTCAAGCTTACTGTTATTGGTAGCATAATTACATCTGCTCTTGCTGTATTTTTTGCTGGCAATATTATGTCCCTGTTCACCGACGATGCTGCAGTATTAGCGAATGGTATGGAAGCTGTTCTTTATAATCTTCCGTTTTATTGGCTCTATGCAATAAATCAAATATATATTGGTGGAATTAGAGGCATGGGACACACCTTCTATCCCATGATTACCTCCTTATGCTCTTATTGCATTTTCAGAGTGGCTTGGTGCCAAGGTTGGAATTTATGGTTCCATGATATGCGAATAGTTTATACCTCCTATGACACTAGTTGGATTCTTATGTTAGGTTTGCTTTATTTTGGCTACAAATATTACTTTCAGCAAACTGTTAACTCCAGCTATAAACTTGTAAATGCATGAAAGTTGGCAAGGGACGTTTCTCTTGTCAACTTTTTTGTTTACCCGTTTTTATAGGTTTTTGGCTCATAGAGGCAGAATAAAAATTATGTGCTATAATATAAATATATTCTGAAAATTTTGATTGAAATTTAAATACTAAAAGAAGAAAGAGTAAAATTTTATGATATTTGATTTAACCCCTGTCCAGTTACTTACAATATGCTTTAGTTCTTTTATTATTGGTATGTCCAAAACTGGTATTCAGGGAATAACTGCCATATCCGT
>JAKSOK010000254.1 GCA_024405615.1 Phascolarctobacterium sp. | reverse complement strand
CTCAAAATCTCCTTGACTTAGAGTTTACTTTAGGTGTTAATATTCATTATAGTAATATTCATACCTTAAAGGAGATTCATCATGGCTAAAAAAATCGTTATTATTTCTACTAGTTTAAGAGCAAACAGCAATTCCGATGCTTTGGCTAAAGCTTTTGCAGAGGGTGCAGAAAAAGCAGGAAATACTGTTGAATATATTTCTCTACGTGGTAAGCAAATTGGCTTCTGTATGGGTTGCTTAGCCTGTCAAGCTAAAGGCGCATGTGTTTTGAAGGATGATGCTAACCCCATTGCAGAATCCGTTCTCAACGCTGATGTTGTTGTTTGGGCCACACCGATTTATTATTACGAAATGAGTGGTCAAATGAAGGTACTTATCGACCGTATGAACTCTATGTTCCCCAAAAACTACAAATTCCGCGATATCTATTTCCTGTCTACTGCAGCTGAAGACGAAGCAACTACTCCTGCCAAGGCTGAAGCAGGTTTGCAAGGTTGGATTGATTGCTATCCTAAATGTCAACTCAAAGGTTCCCTGTTCTGCGGCGGTGTAACCGATATTGGCGATATCAAAGGCAATGCTAAATTAAAAGCAGCCTTTGATATGGGCTTTAAGGCATAACAAAACTTTAAAGAATACATCTATGCCGTTTATACTTGACAAAAAACGAGGTTAAAATTTATAATTTATGTAGATTACAAGAGTAATCTTAAACTGCAGAAGCAGTTAGTTAATCTTAAAAATTAATATTGTATAAAATAAAGCTATGAAAGCCTATGTCTCAGAGGAGACTGCTGTCATAGCTTTTTATTTTGAGGTATTTATTAATGAATAAAGAGAATGCTAAAGATTATATAGTAGAATATTGGCAAGAACGCTCCCCTGAGTTTGCCAAGCTGAGAAAACAGGAGCTACAAAGTGAAAAACAACAACTTTGGAAAGAAGAGATACTTGCAAAGCTGCCATCACAAGGGCCACTTAGAATTTTAGATGTTGGCTGTGGAGCAGGCTTTTTTAGCATCATTTTAGCCAAAGAAGGACACATAGTTACAGGCATTGATATTACTCCTGGTATGATAACCATGGCACAACAATTAGCTAAGGAAGAACAAATTGCTGCAAACTTCATGGTTATGGATGCTGAAAATCTAGAATTCGAGGCAAATACCTTTGATGTTGTCATCGCGCGAAATGTAACCTGGAATCTGCCCCTTCCGGATAAGGCTTATGCTGAATGGCTCCGCGTATTAAAACCAGGTGGTATTCTCTTAAATTACGATGCAGAATATGCCGCTCACCGCAATGATCCTTTACCTGAAATTAATGCGCATTCCGCAGTAACTAAAGAATTAAACAAGAAATGCAATGCCATTTATTCCATGCTAGAAATCAGCAACTATCCCAGACCTCGATGGGATGTTGAACTTCTCGCCAGCCTAGGGGTTACCTGCGAGGTGGATTTAGACGTTAACAAACGCATTTACCCCAAGCAAGACTGGTTCTATTCTCCTGCCGCTGTATTTGGAGTAAAAGTGATTAAACCAT
>JAKSOK010000253.1 GCA_024405615.1 Phascolarctobacterium sp. | reverse complement strand
CCTGTGTTTTGGGTAGGTCTTTTAGTTTTAGTCGTTTTTGCTATAGAATTACAATGGTTTCCTATTGGCTTAGCTGCACCGATTGGCAAATTAGCCAAAGATGTTACTATTTGGGAGCGCTTACATCATTTAGCATTACCAGCTTTTACTTTAAGTATTACTCATGTTGCAAGCATTGCTTTGCATACTAGGCAAAAGCTTATAGATGTTTTGGAAAGCGATTATGTACTTTTTGCTAAGGCAAGAGGCGAGACCATGAAGCAAATTATCATGCGTCATGGTTTACGTAATATTGCATTGCCTGCAATTACTTTACAATGCGCATCTGTTAGTGAATTGTTTGGTGGCTCTGTACTGGCGGAGAAGGTTTTCTCTTATCCTGGCTTAGGTAATGCAGCAACAGTAGCAGGTTTACATGGTGATGCGCCTTTATTATTAGGAATTGCCTTATTTAGTGCTTTGTTTGTATTTGTGGGAAATTTAGCAGCCAATATTATTTATGGCATTGTTGATCCGCAAATAAGAGAAGGAGGTACTTATGGAGAATAAGCAGCCTCTTTTAAATTACAGACGCAAAACCATGCTCATTATTGGTTTGGGCGCTTTTATCTTAGTAGGAGTAATGCTATGGGGACTGCTTATGGATCCTCAAAACTATAATCCTAGTTATGGACAAAAAAGTTTAGAACCAAGCTTATTACATCCTTTTGGTACAGACTATTTGGGTAGAGATATGTTCTATAGAACTATTGCTGGTGTTTCTACCAGTATTCAAATAGGTATTTTGGCAGCAGGAATTAGCTCTATTATTGCCTTGATTTTAGGTAGTCTTTCTGCTATTTATGGCGGTAAAGTGGACTTAGTAGTTAATATGCTAGTAGACCTGTGCATGGGTGTTCCGCATTTAATTCTCTTGATTTTGATTTCTATTGCACTCGGCGGTGGTGCAGCAGGCGTTATTACGGGTGTTGCTGTAACTCACTGGCCAAATTTGACTCGTGTAATTAGAGCTGAGGTTATGCAGATTCGCAGTGCCCAATATGTGCAGATTTCTCGTAAACTGGGCAAGAGCAATTGGCATATTGCTAAAGAACATATTATTCCCCACGTTTTCCCTCAATATGTTGTTGGCTTAATTTTACTGTTTCCACACGCTATATTGCATGAAGCAGGCATTACCTTCTTAGGCTATGGCTTGCCTTTGGATACGCCTGCAGTAGGTATTATTTTATCGGAATCTATGAAACATCTAGCTACCGGCATGTGGTGGTTAGCCTTTTTCCCAGGTTTAGTATTGCTGTTGATTGTTTGGTTATTTGATTTGGTTGGCGATTATTTAAGAACTGTAATTGACCCTTATAGTTCTAGAAGGTAGGTGTAATATGGAAAAGAAAAATCTTTTAGACGTCAAACATCTATCTATTGGCTTTCAAAGCTATAATGCACAGCTGGAAAAGATAACTGTTCAAGCTATTAAAGACATGAGCGTGCAACTAAATACAGGAGAAATTTTAGCTATAGTAGGTTCAAGTGGCTCAGGTAAAAGCTTGTTAGCACACGCTA
>JAKSOK010000252.1 GCA_024405615.1 Phascolarctobacterium sp. | reverse complement strand
TAAGCTTGATTGTTGATGTTAGCCCGAACTGCGATTGCCACGCAGAAAACGATGCTCCTATCGTTGGCGATATCGGTATGTTGGCAAGCTTTGACCCTGTTGCTCTTGATAAAGCATGTGCTGATCTCGTTAATGCAGCAACTCCGCTTCCGAATAGCCAACTAGGTGACAACTTAGCTGCTCATCCTGCAGAATGCGAAGGACATGACCATTTCCATAACAGCACTCCCGCTTCTAGTTGGGAATACTTGTTGGAACATGGCGAAAAGCTTGGCATGGGCACCATGGACTACGAATTAATTACCATTAAATAAATTTGTTTCACGTGAAACTGTAAAAGAGCTGGTTCGTAAGAGCTAGCTCTTTAAATTTTTAAAATATTTTTTGCTGACATATTTTAGCCATAATTATTTTTTAAACTATCCTCAGACTAAATATGGTATAATAGTTTTGACTTCAAATATAGGAGGAAATGCTCATGAGCACAAAAGAAAAATGGCTTTTAGCAGGCGTTGTTATATTACTGCTAATTTTGGGCATGATTGCAGCTGGGGTGTACTTTGTAGTTAGCTCTGTACCTGATCCAGTAAGTCAAGTTATTACTTCCGTGGCGACTGGTAATGAATCCATAGCTGTCGACCAAATTGTCCAAGGAAATGACGCTTTAGAAAAATATATTCTGCAAGGTAGTTCTGAACCGATTTTGAAATCCATAAAAGCACATGCAATCTTTATTGCAGTAATCGCTTTTGCAGAGTCCTATATTCCGGTTATTGCCCCGGAAATAATTTGGGCAACAAGCTTTGCGGTATGGGGTCACCTTTGTTATCGCATTACTGAGCTTAGCGGTTTCTCTTATCAATTTTGGGATGTGGCAGTGCCAGTAATTATAGGCTGCGGGACCAATTATGTTGGCTTTTTGATTGCTACTATGTTAATAGATGCAATTATAAGTCATACGGTAGGTTTGCTGCCAGTTGTTGGTTACATTGTTCGTTCCTTCCAACATTGCATAGTTCATTATTATGGTTGTATCATTGCTGGTGCTATGTATCTTTACCTGCTAGCCCAGTATGCAAATCTATAGCAACTGCTTTTGAGACCTTGGGTTTAATCCAAGGTCTTTTTTATATCCATATTTACAGTAGTGGTATAATAGATATATAAATACTTATGTATTGGAGCAATCGGAGGGAACATGAAATACAATAAACTTTTAAATATAGCTGCAATAATTCTTGCTTGTGCATCTCTAAATTGTTTTGCAGCAGATAATACTGTTGTAGAAAATAGCGGATATAAGCCATTAATGTCTTGGCCGGTAGAAGCTACTGATAAAGTTACCATTAAAGGAACTCCTGAGGTTACAGAAAGCCAAATGGTAGCTTATATTAATGCGAATACGCCTACTACCAAATTAAACTGCTCTGTGGAAGAGCTAGTTCATCATTATTATCAAGAGGGTGCAATAGAGGGGATTCGTTCTGATATTGCTCTTTGCCAAGCCATTAAGGAAACAGGTTGGTTCTGTTATGGTGGCACTGTAGTTCCTGAACAAAACAATTATTGTGGGCTGGG
>JAKSOK010000251.1 GCA_024405615.1 Phascolarctobacterium sp. | reverse complement strand
AAGTTTGCCAAGCTATGAGCCCGAGACCGGTAACCCTGCGCTTCTCCGACTTCAAGTCTAGCGAATATCGTGACCTGAAGGGTGGCGAAGAGTTCGAACCTAACGAACCTTCTGCACTGTTAGGTTGGCGTGGCGCTTCCCGTTACTATGATCCTAAATATATTGATGCTTTCAAACTGGAATGTGCTGCAGTTCGTAAAGTTCGTGAAGAATACGGCCTGAAGAACCTGCATGTAATGATTCCGTTCTGCCGTAACGTTGACGAATGCAAGAAGGTAACTTCTATCATGGCTGAATGTGGTTTAGCTCGCAGCAAAGACTTCAAAGTTTGGCTGATGGCTGAAATTCCTTCTAACATCATTCTGGCTGACCAATTCAACGAATATGTTGATGGCTATTCCATCGGTTCTAACGACCTGACCATGCTGGTTCTGGGCTGTGACCGTGATAACGATACTGTATCCCACATTTATGATGAACGTAACCTGGCTGTTCGTCGTGCTATCCGTCATCTGATTGAAGTTGCACACAAAGCAGGCAAGACCGTTTCTATCTGTGGCCAAGCTCCTTCTGTATATCCTGAATTCTGCGAATTCCTGATTAAGAGCGGTATTGATTCCATGTCTGTAAATCCGGATACTGTTAAGGCTACCAAACGCAATGCAGCTCAAATCGAACAACGCATTATGCTGGATGCTTTGACTGGTCGTGGTCGTGCAGAAGTTGAAGATTTAAACTGGTAATTTAACTATTCGTTAGCTTATTTCTCCATACAACCCCTCTAAAAGACTATGCTTATTTTTAAGCATAGTCTTTCTCTTTATCTTGATATTTTTAATGAAATATATATTAAAAATAAAAAAACACTTGTCATTATTAACGGTATTTGATAATATTATAATATGATATTATATGCTTTTTTAAGATAAAAGAAAGTTTCAGGTACATTTGTATGGAAGGTAAAAATCTTAAAAAATGGAATATTATAATTATGCTGCTTTCTGCAATTATTATTGTAGTATGCGGTTTATCCTGCTTTCAGAATATTAAAGCTAGTTTACGCAAACAGGAAATTAGTAGCTTACGAGATGTCGCTAACCAAAATGCTATCGTCATAGAAAAAGCCCTAGAAGCAAGACTGGATTTTCTAGAATCTATAGCTACCATGATGCGTACAGAAAATATGGTTAATGACGAACAAATCTTAAAGGTACTGAAAGATGTTCCCAAGGTTTATGGTCTTAAGCGTATAGGCTTCGTACGCCCTGATGGTACTGCCTTTACTACTGACGGCTATGAGCAAAATTTAAGCTTTAGAGAATTTTTTGCTCATTCCATGAATGGTAACCGCTACATTGCTAATCGTCTTTTGGATAGAATGGGAAAATCTGGTTACATTAATGTGTTTAGTGTACCTGTTTTTAGTAAAAAGGATAGTAGAGTAGTTGGGGTTCTGTTTTCAACCTATGATACTGCTAAATTTGGTAAAATCATTGATGTTCCTTCCTTTGATAATAATGGTTATTGTATTATCATAGATGATAATGGATATGTTATTGCTGACTCTGAAAAATCTCCTATGGCTGG
>JAKSOK010000250.1 GCA_024405615.1 Phascolarctobacterium sp. | reverse complement strand
AGCAGTACTATGCTTGTGCTAGCGAGTGTTTTAGGGAAATAAAAGCAGTGCTTCATAATGAAGAAATTGCTCATGACATGAAGTATATTACCAATGGTATCTTTGCTTTAATCCTTGGGTTAATTATTAACTTCATTGCCGTATTTGCTACAACTAGGAAAAAGGTGTCCAAGAAGGACCTTTTTACAGGCATGAGTATGCTTGGTCCTTTAACTGTGAAAAACATTGCCGAAGGCAAACAAGAGAAGGTTTATTCTCCTAAGTCTAAGAGTTCCGGTGGAGGTTTCTCCGGTGGTGGCGGTGGACGTTCTTCCGGTGGTGGTTTCTCCGGTGGTTCCAGTAGCCATGGCTTCTAGGTGTAGCTACGCAAAGTTTAAGGTTTAATATTATGGGAGTAATTTAAATGACGGGATATTTCTTTTTGGCTTTAGGGATTTTCGTAGAGGTTTTTGGTACCATTATGATTAAGTTGGCAGATGGGTTTACCAATACACTGTATTCTATAGGCTGTTTGTTCTTTTATGCCTTGACCTTCTTCTGCTTGTCACGAGCATCACAAACCCTCAGCTTAAGCTTAGTTTATGGCACCTCTTCGGCTATGGTACTAATCTGTACCGCTATTTGTGATTATTTGTTCTTTCAGGAAAAGCTTACCAATATTGGTTTAGTAGGTGGGGTATTAACCATCATCGGTATTGTGATGATTAATGTCTATGGCTATGCTAAATAAAGCTTTGCAAAAGAAAGAAGAATGATTATAATTTAAATAAAGAATGCAGAAGGAAAGGACTAGATTAGCATGAAAAAACTTTTAGGATTACTGACTCTTACAGCAGCTTTGTCCTTAGGTTCATTACTGCCTGCAGAAGCCCTGGAGCACTATGACAACAACGAGACCATGAGCAATATTGTTTTTAGTGACAGTCTTCTATTTGATAAAGGTCTTGTAGGTAGTTATCTGGCTAATGCAGATGGTTCTCGCCAGGTATATTTTGGCAAATGGAATCGTCAAAAGAATGGCCTTTTAAATCTTATTTTTCAAGAGAAGCATACTTATAATACGTTAAATGAGCTCACTAGCAAAACCTTGATTTCTCAAAATGTTGTCCTGCGTAAACAGGGTAGGCAGTTAACCGTCGTTAAACAGGATGGTGGCGATGTTGTTAAAGGCAATGTTTATCATAACGGAGAATATGCTTGGGGCAATGATGCTTACATGAGCAAATATATGCTTCAGCAATATCTTAACAACCAAGGCTTAGCAACAGAGGTCAAGGAAATTCCCGCCTTGACGCGCCTATTGGATGAGGAGTGTCGTGCCCTTGTAGAAAGAAATCTACAAAATGCTACAGGTGCAGGTATGTGGTATGAGGCTCACAATGGACAAATCTATTATGTGGAATCGGATCCTAAAGCTATCTATGTGCTTAAGGGGAGAAGCTTAGAAAACCTAGCTCAGGGTGAAGAGATGGTGCGCAACCAATTCGGGTGCGATTTATAGAAGCTAAGCTGTGCGCTTAGTGGGAAATTTATTTTGTTAGAAATATGATGTTTTTATGAGTTCTAAAATACAGCAGGATTTTACAGA
>JAKSOK010000025.1 GCA_024405615.1 Phascolarctobacterium sp. | reverse complement strand
ACTACGGAGACCATAAAAAATCAGGTTTTTAGTTCTATACCCAAAGAAGGCTTTCGTTAGTCCCTTAATCAGTTCAGAACCATTTTGCACGCCCTGAATAGCACCGATGTAAATCACCGGTTTAGCAGCTTTGTCCTTAGCCAACCAGAACATTATCTGATAGAGTTCCTCTCCTTCGTATGCTAAAACTAAGCTTAAACAACCTTCTTTGCGTTGTCCCCCATGGAACCATAACTGCAATTTCAGAGGTTTTTCCTGATATTCATCCTGCCACAGAGTAACTCTTTCTCCGTTCACATATAGTTTTTCTAAAAGCTCGTCCTTAAAGCAGTTTTCAAGAATCTGAATGTGCTCTTCTACTAAGTTTACTCTTTCTTTCCAGGTTGAATCTTTATAGAAAAAGCTTCTAGTTGTCTGCTCAAACAATGATGGCGTTCCCTTCAGCATTGAAGCACGCAAGGGAGTTTCTTTAAAGAATCTATCTAAATTATCTACATAGCTAGTATGTGTAGCGCAACGAAAACGGAACACCACATAACGCTTTAATTCCTTTAGATATTGCGTCTGATAAAGGCTCTTGCCAATATATTCTAATAATGCACTATCCATTATTTACCTCATGAACATAGTTATATGAGTATTATAACATATTGGCAAGAAAACAACAATAAAAAAGAGCAACTTTTGCAGTTGCTCTTTGCGTTATTTAAAGGATTTTTAGCGGATTTTTCTCGCCTCAAGATAATACCTTTTTTCTTGAGCATGACCAATAGAAAAGGTCTTTCTAGGTAGTGCTCCCTGTGCCTGAATAGAATCAAAAAGTGCTTCTTTGGCAAAGGGAGGAAGAATCAAGCCCACAGTCTTTTCTTGTTTAGCCAGATTAGCTACGGTATCCTCGCCATGGATATAGTCTATATCTCCAGACTCCTGGGCAAGGTAACCATCCAAGAAATCTTGCACAGTTTTCACCGCCAGTTTACCTTTAGCTGGATCCACCTTAATTAAGCCATGCTCAGCACCAGCCAACCATTGCACTTCAAAACCTTCTGGTGCACCAATGGCTTGCTCCATTTTTGTTACAAGTTTTTGAACATCACAATTAGTGATAATTCTATGTATAGGTTCAAAAGCTTGTGCTTCGTCCTGAATATTTTCCACTTCTACTAAAGCATAACGAGCAGGATGATTAGCTGCTTCTTCAGGTGAAAGTTGAGCCTTTAGCTTTTCATAGCAAGCTTTAGCAGTTGCCAAAGAATGGTTACCATCACCTACAGCTAAAACTACTGGAGTTTCACCAGCATATTTAGTCTCACAAGCCGCTACGTAATCAGCAAAGCATTTATCAATAGTTTGTTTAGCTTCGCCTTGAATAAGCCAGCCTTTAATATGTCCGCCACCACACATCAACTCGCAATCATATAGCACGGGATATGTGGCCTTATTAGCCTCGCAAGTACCAATTAGTTTATCCTCGCCATCATCACAGAAGAGAATAATATGGGGCAATTCCACAGGCGCATTTTCGCGAATAGCTACACGAGGAGGTATACGTTCCAACACAGTTTGTTCTGTTGCGCGAATAGCACAATCTGCTTTTGAATCATAACTGTAGGTCTCTAAGTCAATAGCACCTAAAAGGCCACGTCGAATAGCACCATTGAGCAGCGTACGTTCAACATAAACATAACTATCTGCATAACATTCCAAAAGATTTTCCTGTAAATACTTCTCCATATTAGCATTGATCACAGGAATCATTTTTTCATAACCAGGTTGTAAATAACATTCAGGTAATACAAGGTTAAGCGTACTTGGTTTATCACCCACATTAGTCTTTACCTCTTGCCAATACTCTGGTTGAGAAGTAAATTGGTCGCAAGCAATAACTGCCCACTTATCTATTTCATTAGTTTTTGGCAGCAAAATATCTGCTGCTCCAAAAATATTAGTCATAGTTCCTCCAACATAAAAGTGCTAAAGGTACCGGAAGACAAGGCGCTACGAGGCTTGCACCGGACGCGTACTCATAAGTACGTGGAGGATGCAAACGTAGTAGCAACGAAGTATTACGGTGCTTATAGCACTTTTAAGAATTATGCTTGGCAGTCAATCAGCTTCACGTCAAGGATACCCTCTACGCCACGGAGTTGCAGCATGATGTTATTGGGAATATCGTCGCCAACTGCAATTGCCATAATATTAGTACCGTCATTAATAGTATTGCCAACAACCATACCATTGATGTTAATTCCTGCGGCGCCCAAAATGGTTGCCAACTGGCCAATCATATTCGGACGGTCCACGTGAGGAACTAAGAGTAGGATGCCTTTAGGAGAGAAGTCAACATGATAACTATCAATTTTAACGATCTTAGGCTCTTTACCATCGAACAAAGTACCTTCAACTACATGTTCTCCCTTATTGGTAGTAACTTTTAATTTAATAGCAGTGCTGTAGTAACCGTTTTTATGAGATTTAATTTCGCGAATGTCAATATTGCGGCGTTTAGCTAATTGCGGAGCATTAACAAAGTTAACACTTTCTTGCATAATAGGATTCAACAGACCTTTAATAACAGCTGTGCTAAGAGCTTGAACCTCAGTTTCTGCCAGTTCACCGGAATACTCGATTTCTGCGGCGCTAATGGGACCTTCAGCCAAATAAACAGCAATGTTACCAATACGTTCTGCCAGAGGGAAGTAAGGTTGAATTACTTGAGCTACTTCTTTAGGAATAGGACTCATATTAACAGCGGTCATAACCGGGCGACCTTCAAGAGCTTCAATAACACCATGAGCACCATCAACAGAAACGCTAATTTGCGCTTCTACAGTAGAAGCACCTAAGTGTGGGGTTTGAACAACATTTTTCATACCCAAAAACGGATTAGATTCAGCAGTCAAGGGTTCGTTCGGATATACGTCAATAGCAGCACCAGCAATCTTGCCAGATTTCAGCCCTTCAGCAACAGCATCTGCATCCATGCATTTACCACGAGCAACATTGATAAAGCGCACGCCGTCCTTCATTTTAGCAATTGCCTCTGCGTTAATAATTTTAGTAGTTTCTTTAGTCAAGGGAGTATGAATGGTAATATAATCGGATTGAGCCAACAGTGTATCAAAGTCAACAAGCTTTACGCCAACTTGTTTAGCGCGTTCTTCAGTAATATAAGGATCATAGCCAATAGTGGTCATTTCCATAGCTTGCATACGTTTAGCAACACGGCTACCAATACGACCTACACCAATAACACCCAGGGTTTTGCCCTGAAGTTGAATACCATCAAAGCTCTTGCGATCCCATTTACCTTCTTGAATAGATTGATGAGCTTGGGGAATATGACGGGTAATAGCCATGATCATAGCGCAGGTGTGTTCAGTAGCAGCGATAGTATTGGATTCAGGAGTATTGCAAACTACGATACCGCGTGCAGTAGCGGCAGGAATATCAATATTATCTACGCCAACGCCGCAACGACCAATAACTTTCAGCTTAGTTCCTGCATCGATAAGGCGTTTGGTGAAGCGTATTTGACTTCTAGTCAACATAGCGTCGTAGTCACCAATAATCTTTACTAACTCATCTTCAGTTAAATTGGGCATTACATCTACTTCAAATTGACCATTCTCTTTTAAAACCGCTACGCCAGCTGGGCTAACATCATCACTAACAAATATTTTCAGCATTTTATGTTCTTCCTTTCTTATTTGTGTTCTTCCATATATTGTTTCATAAATTCAGCTAAAGCTTCGCAAGCCTCTATAGGTACTGCATTATAAGTACTAGCACGACAACCACCTACTAAACGGTGACCACCAATGCCTACAAAGCCTGCAGCCTTTCCTTTAGCTACAAAATCTTTTTCCATTTCTGGCGTTGCTAAGTTAAAGGTAATATTCATTTTAGAACGATATTCCTTTTCTGCATGACCTTTATAGAAGCCGTTGCTGTTGTCAATTACATCATAAATAATCTTTGCTTTTGCTGCATTATGTTCAGCAATTGCATCAACGCCTCCCATTTTCTTTATCCAATGAAGGGTTTTATTAATCATGTAAATGCAGAAAACTGGTGGAGTATTGTATAAAGAATCGTTATCTGCGAAAGTCTTATACTTAAGCATGGTTGGCAGTTCAGCACGAGCAGTTTCCAAGAACGATTTCTTGACAATTACCAGCACAACTCCAGCCGGAGCAAGATTCTTTTGCGCTCCTGCATAAATCAAATCGAAGTCAGCTACATTAACTCTACGAGATAGGATATCACTAGACATATCACAAATGACAGGAACTTCAAATTTAGGGAAGTTGGGCCATTCTGTACCATAGATAGTGTTATTGCTAGTAATATGAACATATGAAGTATCTGGTTGCAAAGCATATTCCTGAGGAATATAGCTGTGATTCTTATCTGCACTAGATGCAGCTTCGTAAGCTTCTCCAAAGAACTTAGCTTCAGCCATGGCTTTCTTGGACCAAACACCAGTATTGATATAAGCCGCTTTCGCTTTAGTGTGGAAATTAGCGGCGGCCATCAGGAATTGCGTACTACCGCCACCTTGAATAAAGAGAATTTCATAATCTTCGGGAATTTCCATCAGTTCTCGCAACAAAGACTTTGTTTCCTGATGTAGTTTATCATATTCAGGGCTACGATGACTCATCTCAATGATGCTCATGCCCGTATTAGCGTAATTAGTAAATTCTGCTTGTGCCTCTTCTAATACCTCCAAGGGCATAGCAGAAGGACCTGCATTAAAATTATAGGCGCGTTTCATAATTTCTCTCCTAAATCAATCTTTATCTTAAATAAAAAATCCCCATCCCACATTGGGACGAGGTTACTCGCGGTGCCACCCAAATTGCTTAGTGAGCCATCACTCCTAAGCCAACTTTTAGCGCTATAGCGGGCGCCCCCGTTGAATTCTTCACTCAAAGACTCCAGAGCGGAACAAATATGGTCAGCTACTGGCTCGCATCCTCCGCCAGCTTTCTGAAAACCTTGCATTTTGCTTCTCCTTCAAGGTCATAAAATATGAACTTATCTAGTAGTATATCACTTTCAAAAATTAAGTCAAGTGCTTTTATTGAGAAATACCATGTATACATAAACACTCCTACTAAAGCTAATAGGAGTGTTTTTTGTTACATTATGCCAATCTGTATTTAAAGTCCTCGTAACCAAACTGTTTTAAGACTTCTACTCTTCCGTCAGTATGCAGAAGACGTATATCAGGGAGTGGCATACCGTTAAATGTATTATTTTTTACAATAGAATAAATTGCCATGTCCTGAATAATTAACTTATCCCCTATTTTAAAAGGACTATCGAAGCCATAATCTCCTATAACATCTCCTGCAAGGCAGGTCATTGAGGAAAGACGATAAATATAAGGATGCTCTTTAGTCACCATAGCAGTTATTTCCTTATCTAATAAAGCATTTCCATTGGGAAGCTCATAGGCTCCATAGACTGGAGGTAAATAGGGACCTTCAATAACATCAGGAAAATGACAAGCAGCAGAAGTATCTAAAATAAGAATATCCAAACCATTATGAACTTTATCCATAATTTCAGTCACGATATAGCCTGCATTAAGCACAACTCCTTCGCCCGGCTCAAGATAAACCTGAAGATTGTAGGTAGCACGAATATAATTCAGCAGATCAATTAGCTGTTCTACATCATATTCATCATGAGCAATATAATGACCACCACCAAGATTTAACCATTTTAATTGGTGTAAATATTTGCCAAATTTCTTTTCAAAAGCTTTAAAGGTGGTCAATAAATCTCCAAACTGCTGCTCACAAAGGGTGTGCATATGAAATCCTTCTATCTCAGGAGGCAAACTTTGAGGCATATCCTCAAGTCTAATACCTAAACGAGATCCTGGCGCGCAGGGGTCGTAAATAGCATGCTCTGCACTTTGAGTAGAACATTCAGGATTAATGCGGATGCCTATACTAAGGTTAACACAACTTTCTTTATGCTTTTGAAATTGATTCCAGGAATTGAAAATTATATGGTCGCAAATTTCGTTCAGTTCTGCAATATCCTTAGTTTTATAAGCTGGCTCAAAAACATGATTTTCCAGTCTTCTTATACCATCTCCACGGAATTCCTCATGAGCTAAACGCGCTTCAAAAATACCGCTAGCCACCGTTCCCCACAAATATTGAGCAATAAGTGGGTAGAGAGCAGTTGTGGAAAAGCACTTTTGAGCTAAGAGAATCTTTGCTCCAGTACTATCCTGAATTTTCTTTAATCTTTTCAGATTTTTTATCAGGTTTTCTTCATCCAGCACATAGCTTGGTGTAGGAATTCCCTTCAAAATATTTTCTTTTTCCTTATTAAGAGCATGAAACTTCATTTCTTTCCCTCTATAAAAATTATGGAAGAAATTTGACCACCAAATTTCCTCCATAAACATTTCCTATTTATTATAACTGAATTATTGTCTATTAACTACGTCAGGAACCATGACAGGATTTTCTTCTACTACCCATGGTAACCCCCATTCATTGAGCATTTCCATGAATTTATCGGGATCCAGTTCTTCAAGATTATAAACGCCAGGTCGATCCCACTCTTTAGTACAAATAAGTGCTGCTGCTATCATAGCTGGAACGCCAGTAGTATAACTAATGGCTTGAGAACCAACCTCTTGATAGCTTTCCTGATGGTCACAGATATTGTAAATATAGATAGTGCGTTTTTTACCATCCTTATAGCCAGTAAAAATACAACCTATATTAGTCTTGCCTACAGTACGTGGGCCCAAAGTGCTAGGTTCTGGCATAAGGAACTTAAGGAATTGAATGGGTGTAATTTCTCTTCCCTCAAACATAACAGGAACTGTGGATAGCATCCCAACATTCTCTAAGCATTTCATATGCGTCAAGTAGCTTTGACCAAAGGTCATATAGAAACGAATACGCTTTATGCCTGGAATGTTTTTAGCCAAAGACTCAACCTCTTCATGATGCATCAGGTACATATCCTTTTTGCCTACACCAGCAAAATCATATTCCACCTTTTCTGTAACGGGCGGTACAGAAATCCATTTTCCCTCCTCCCAAAAATCAGCAGGAGCAGAAACCTCACGCAAATTGAGTTCCGTATTAAAATTAGTAGCAAAGGGATAACCATGGTCACCACCATTGCAATCCAAAATATCTATGGTTTCAATCTGATCGAAATAATGCTTTAAGGCATATGCAGAGAATACACTGGTAACCCCAGGATCAAAACCTGCTCCCAAAAGTCCTGTGATGCCTGCCTGTTTAAACTTTTCCATATAAGTCCATTGATGATCAGCATAATCCATAAGGGAAACCATATTAGTTTCTTGGCAACGTTTTTCGTAAAGAGCTAACCATTCGGGATCCTCGGTATCTTCTGGCTCATAGGTTGCTGTATCTAAATACGGTACCTTGCAAGCAACGCAAGCCTCCATGATAATTAAATTATGGTAGGGCAAACCAAGATGCATGCATACATCGGGTTTAAACTCGCGCATTAGAGCAATGAGCTGAGCTTTATCTGATGCATCTATTTGTACAGTAGTGATTTCCGCACTAGTTTTATTCTGCCAGCGTTCTTTTAGCGCATCACATTTTGCTTTAGTTCTACTTGCCAAACAAATATGAGTAAACACTTTATGGTTTTGGCAGCATTTAGCGAAACCTACACTAGCTACGCCACCTGCTCCAATAATCAAAACTCTGCTCATTGGCATCTCCTTTCCTTGCATTCTAGCTGTAAACTCTTAAAGTAAACAAAATCTAGCACTTTAAAGCAATCTATAATTATTAATTATAGAGGTATTTTAACATATCTCATTAATATAGGCAAGCCAAATAGCCTATCTATTAAAAGCTAAAATTATCCCCAACAATATAGGTTGGTGTATCAGATAGATGACCAGGCTATGTCGTCCCAAGATAGCTAGGACTGGCATAAAGCTGTAATTCAACAGCTGAGGCTTATGCATTTCAATCAATCTGTATCCGCCACAGCCAAGCCAATACATAAAAATATGCGGCAACAAAGGCACATAATCTGTTGAAAAGAAAGCATCATCCGGGAACCCTAAAAAATACAAATTCTGCTCATATAGAAAGTCAGGCCAAGAAGTCACTACCCAAGGACCAAGCTTTAAGATTCCTGTTTGAACAGTATAAGTGAGGACAAAAGCAATGGCACAAGCCACCATTCCCATTTCCAATGGTATATACTTTAGATATTTACAAAACAGCCTATCTAATAGGGAGCTTAACAAAACTGCCCATCCAAGAAAAGTTATGATACCAAATATTATCTGCTCTTGTGGCATAAAAAAATGCATACAGAGAGTAATCAGTTCCCCGGCTACTAAAAGCTTTAATCCTTGTTTAATGCGTTTTTCATGCGACATCAGCCTGTAGCTTAAGCCGGATATAAGGATAAAGCTTAAAACAATGCATTGCTGCCAAAATCTAATTTCAGGGTAGTAGGGCCAATCTCTATTTTGCAGGGAAATTTCATTAATGTCATAGCAAATATGAAAAACAATCATAATCACCACGGCAAGACCACGGAGGCAATCTATAAATTGAAGACGGTTAGTTTTCATGCTTTAAGTGCCTCTCTTCAAACCAACGCAAACGATATACCATAAACGCAGCGCTACATAATACACCTAAAACAAGACTAATCCAATAAGCAAAGGGGCCTAAGCCACAATAGTAGTCGAGCAACAAGCCTAAGGGCAGACAGATGATCCAATATGCCAAAACATTGGACCAAAAGCCAGAATCAACATCCTTGTAGCCACGTAGGATTCCTTGAATAGGAGCAGCTATCATATCCCCACATTGCCATACTACAGCATAAGCCATAAAAGTGCAGAACAGTTCTCTAACATTAGCATCTGTAGAGTAAATGTACGCTAAAATTTCTCTACCTAAAAATTCACAGGTTAAGTAAATAAATGCAACAGCTATACTAAGCTGTATGCCAATCCTAGTGTAGATTTTACTGTCGACAAAGCGCTTAGCCCCATACTCAACACCAACAACAATCGTCAGGGCCATAGAAAAGCTCAAAGGAATCATATAGATGATACAGCTCATATTCATAGCCGCCTGATGAGCTGCAATGACATCTGTACCGAATTTTGCTTCAAAGAAAGCAACAACACAAAATATGGCAACCTCTAAAAAGATGGAAAATCCCATAGGAATTCCTATACGAAGGTAATTGTGTAGCTGTTGCCAAAGTTGTTTTGGAACCTCAAAGGAAATATATTTTCTAAACTCTTTCACCCGTAAAACGGTATAAGAAAAGAAAATAAATAGTACCCAATAGGTTAGGCCGGTCGCTAAACCTGCACCAATTCCTCCAAGTCTCGGTAAACCACACTTGCCAAAAATCAGCAGATAATTCAAAAAAGCATTAATTGGCAAACCTAATACATAGAGTTTCATAGATAGATCCGTATGCCCTAGAGTATCCACAAGACAACGTAATGGAACTGTTAGGAAAAATGGTATTACTCCTAAACCAACCCCTGCGCAGTACCACAAAGCAATATGATAAACCTCTTGTTCTAGTCCCATTCTATTAAGGAGAATAGGCAAACCGACAATACCACTCGCTATGACTAATAGTCCAAAAAGCATTGCCAGAAGCATTCCTTGAGTAATAACAGAACCAATTCTTTTGTTATTTCCTTCGCCCAAGGCATTAGCTACTAAAGGCATGGTGGCTAGCAAAACACCACCAAATCCAGTATGTAGTGGTGCCCAAGTATTGCTACCTATAGCAGCCCCTGCTAAATCTACATTTCCAGCTTGTCCTGACATGGATGCATCAAAAAATCCCATACCCATATTGGCAAGCTGAGTACCCAAAATTGGCAACATTAGCACTATTAAATTATTAAGTTTATCTCTATTATTTTTATCAAATAATGCTAACATAATTCCTTCTTACTTATATAATCTTAAGTAAAACAAAGCAAATACTATTAAGCTTAGCTATTTTCAGCTAACTCCGACAGATACATCCAACGTTCCATAAGTTCGTCTAAATGTATTTGAGCAGTTTCCTGCTGTTTAGTTAATTCTCCTAATTTTACAAAATCGCTACCGCAGCCGTTAATTTGCACATCTAACATTTTTAGTTCTGCTTCTGCGCGAGCAATTTCCTGGTCCATCTTCTCCAGTTCCAAACGTTCTCCATAGGTCATTTTTTTCTTAGCTGGCTCTGTTATAAATTCATTGGTTTGCTGAGCAACACTTTTAACCTCACCAGCTTTAGTACCAAATTTCTTTTGAGCATTCTTGGCAGTATCATAAGCAGCTTTTCCGTAGCCATTATTTTGAACCGCCACAGCATTCTTGTTATCCTGCAGATAACGCTCATAATCGCTATAATTTCCCGGGTAATAAGCAATAGAACCATTTTCCTCAAAAGCAAAAATCTTCTGAGCAAAACGATCTAAGAAATACCTGTCATGGGAAACAGCAATAACTGCTCCGCCAAAGGTATCTAAATAATCCTCAAGCACTGATAAAGTAGGGATATCTAAATCATTAGTAGGTTCATCCAACAGCAAAATATTAGGAGCACTCATAAGCACTCTCAACAAATATAGACGACGTTGTTCGCCACCACTAAGTTTACCAATAGGAACCCATTGTAGTTCAGGAGGGAACAAAAAACGTTCTAACATTTGAGCAGCGCTAATTCTTTGCCCATCCGCTGTTTCTATATAATTATTGGCTTCCTTTATGTATTCCAATACTCTATCCTGTGGCCGTTCAAATTCACAGTGTTGCGCAAAATAGCCAACCTTAACAGTTTGCCCAATAGTTAGAATGCCGCTAGTTGGCTTACACTTACCAGCAATAATATCCATAAGCGTGGATTTACCAGCACCATTAGCACCTACTATACCGATACGATCATTACGTAGTAAAATATAGCTAAAGTCTTTAATATAGTCAATGCCGTCGTAAACCATACCAATATTTTCCATTTCAATAATGGTTTTCCCAAGACGACTGCTTACAGAGGACATTTCTAAATTTGACTCGGTATGAACATTTTTAACTTCTGCTTCTAATTGTGCAAAACGTTCCACTCTATCTTTTTTCTTAGTTCGTCTAGCTTCAGCACCGCGACTTATCCAAGCTAACTCGCGTCGATAGATATTACGTAGCTTTTGTGCAGCAGATGCTTCAGCAATACGTCTTTCCTCGCGTTTTTCTAAGAACAAACTATAGTTGCCCACATAAACATAACCCTGTCCATTATCTATTTCTAGAGTACGATTAACAACACGATCGAAGAAATATCTATCATGAGTTACCATTAACAAAGCGCCCTTACGTTTCAAGAGTTCCTGCTCTAGCCAAGCAACGGTACTATTATCCATATGGTTAGTAGGTTCATCTAGAATAAGCAAATCTGAAGGGCGTACTAAAACACCAGCTAAAGCCACGCGTTTACGTTGACCACCGCTAAGTTCAGACATCTTTTGTTGCAAATTTTGAATACCAAGCTGAGTAAGTACAGCCTTAGCTTCGCTTTCTAATTGCCAGGCATATTCATTATCCATTTTCTGTTGCAATTCTAAAAGCTGTTTTTGCAGTTTTTCATTATCAGGATCATTATCAACTGCTTCTACAGCTAGTTCATAATCTCTCAACAAGGTAATCAAAGGCGAATTACCTTTAAAGATCTGCTCTAGCACAGTGGCTTCTGGTTCAAAAGGTGGATCCTGAGGCAAATATTCAATGACTATGTTCCCTGGAATTGTAAGCTTGCCTTCCTTACTTCCAATATCATTAAGAGCAATCATTTTTAGGAGAGTACTTTTACCTGTACCATTTACACCAATGATGCCATATTTATCCCCTTCTTCAACATTAAAACTAATATTTTCAAACAGTACTCTATCTCCATAACTTCTAGATAAATTTTCCGCACTTAAAATCATAATAGTAAAATATATCTCCTTGGGCATTTACTAACATCAATCAATATAATTTCAATAATTCTATTATGAAAATTCATTATAGAATTATTTCTCTATAAGTTAGAATTGCATAAAAACTTTTATTTTATATTATATCATAAAATAAACCTTTAGACAAAAAACAACTCCCAAGAATTTATCCTGGGAGCACTGAGACCTTTTATTTAATTGTTATCTTCAGACAATCATTTTCCTCTGCGGAATCTTGTAAAACCTGAAGCAAACCTTCGCCATAAGCACCTAAATATTTTTCTTCAGTTACCTGAGCAGGTACTACAATTTCAATTTTTTCTACCATTTCGGTCAAACAATCATGCAATGCATCTAAATTACAACCATAGTATTTAGGCAAATCCAAAACCTTAAAAAGATGTTGATGCAAGTTCGGTACGCTATTCATTTTCTTTAAATCCAATTCAATTTTACGCATTATCAGCACCTCACTTTACTTCAACCTTAGTAAAAGTTTTATAATGATCGTTAGTATAGTAAATTAAACCATCGTTAGAGAAAATAATGCGCTTAGCATTGCGGTTTCCCTTAACATAATCTATATCACATTCGGTCCATTTACGATTACTAGCTTTAGGCAGTTTTCCTTCATAATCACCATAACGATCGCCACCAATAGAGCGGCCTGGTGCAACTTTATCCAAGGTTCCTTTAGTTTGCCAGCCTAATTTTTTTGCCTCACCTTTAGTAATGTAATTACTTGGTAAAGTTTTATATTGATAAATATATTGAGCAACATGTTCCTTATCGCTATATTTACCATTTTTATCTATACTTATTTTATTAGTGTTGGCAGTTACATTGGCCTTGTTATTGGAATCTGTACTAGTTTGTTTAACCTGTTGAGTTACATTTGTCGCAGGCTTCGGATCAGGAGCTTTATCTTTTTTACAGCCTAAACCTGTAACTACACTAAGAGCAAAAACTAAACCTACAAGAATTGCAAATATTTTTCTCATTTAAGTTTCTCCTTTATAAAAGATTAAGGGATATTTTCTAGTGGTATTATAGCGAAATGTATCTAGTTATGCAAGATTTTTCTTATTCCGATTATATTTATTTTAGCAGATTAACAAAAAGCACTATAATTGTAGCGTTAATACCATCAGCTAAGCTACCAACTATTGGTACTAATAAATATGCTAAAGGAGCAGGACCACAGCGATTGGTTAAGGATTGCATATTTGCCATAGCTGTTGGCACAGCGCCTAAACCAAAACCACAAATACCAGCTACCATTACAGCTGCCTCGTAGCTTTTTCCCAGCACCTTAAAGACTATGAAATAAGTAAATATCGCCATTAAGAGCATTTGTACAACAGCTATAGCTGCTAAAGGCCCAAACAATCCCTTTAATTGCCACAGGTTTAAGGACATAAGAGCCATGGACAAAAAGATATTTAAACCGATATCTGCTAATGCTAAAATTTCTTTAGTTGGAATATAGAGAATATCCTTTGGATTATGACTTTCCAGATTTCGTAGTAAAGCTGCAATGCAAATACCACCTGCATAAGGAGGAAGGAAAACTTTATAATGTTCTCCTATATCACATACTATAGAACCAATTCCCATGCAAACCAACAACAGCGCCATTGCTCTCATAAATCTAGATGGAGTAGAAACTAACTGCAGTTCCTTTTCTTCAGGTTCATTTTCCTGACAAGTTTCACAGTGATCACCAGTTGCCATTTCATAAATAGCACAATCCGGACTAACGCCATGGAGCTTATATCTTGATACAAGACTACCTGCCAAAGGTCCACCTATAAGGCCACCCATAATAAGGCCAAAGGTTGCCATAGCCATAGAGCTTGCCATAGCTCCTTTAATACCCATATCTTCTAGAATAGGTCCAAACACACCCGCGCTACCATGCCCACCTACCATAGGCATAGATCCTGCAGCAATACCAAGTAGTGGATGTTGTCCCATAAACATAGCTATAACTATGCCCCAAACATTTTGTAGAATAATTAAGACACTGACCAAAATTCCTAACTTAATTAGCCTTTGCCCGCCCTTCCGCACAAAGCTTGCTTTGCCAGCAAAACCCACACTAGTAAAAAACATGGACATAAAGAACATTTGCAGAATATTATCAAAATCAATTTTACATAAACCAAATTGATAAAGAGCAAACTTAGCTATAGCAAAAATCAGTCCGCCTATTACCGCCTCTGGAATAAAAAAATCCCTTAGGCAGCGAATACGATTCTTTAGCCACATTCCTAGATAATATAATATTATTGCCAAAGCTGCAGCTTCTAAATAGTTTAAATGTACCTTTAGCATACAAACCTCAAATCAATCTCAATATTATTATTTAAAACATTCTCCTATTATATATTTTACATCATAAACCTAGAAAAAGGCAATAAAAAAAGAGCTTTCATAGGTTGAAAGCTC
>JAKSOK010000249.1 GCA_024405615.1 Phascolarctobacterium sp. | reverse complement strand
CAGGTTTACCACCAAATAAACCAGAAAGGAATCCGCATTTTTCTAATTCTTGTTTTGTATATCCGTTCAACTTGGCACATCCTTTAACTATTTATTAAGAATGACATAAACAACATTCTTTTTTATATGATATTTTATTAAGTAATACCTCACTATATATTATAAAGCAAAGGATGCCTTTTGGCAATATAAAAAACCTGCTAGCTGAAGCTAGCAGGCAATTATAAAGCTTATAGAGGAATTTCTTTAACGGAAACATTAACAGTTTGCACTTGGCGAACATTACCGTAAAAAACGCCTTTGTCGACAATACAGTCACTGGCATCTCTGCCTTCAGAAAGCTTGACATATTTATCATCTACCATACAATCGTTAGTCGGATCTATGCCAATCCAATGCCCACGAGCATAGAACTCTACCCAAGCATGGGTTGCACCTTCACCAAACATGAAGCCAGCAATATAGCGGGCAGGAATCTTCAACATTCTACAGAGAGAGATAAGAATATGAGAATAATCCTGACAAACACCACAGCCTTGATTTAATGCTTGCTGAGCCGTTGTTTTGGTATTTGTAGTACAAGACTTATACACAAAACTCTTATAAAGCAAATCGCTCATAGCTAATACCTTCTGTATAGGATCATGCTTATTAGCAGCAGCCTCAAGGAAGGGTTCATAACCACTAGTAAGAGTTGTTTGTGGGGTTGGATAGCGGAAAAGCGGATTCACAGCACTCATATCGATGTTTTCGCTATTCGTAAGTGCGGTACCTGCTATTTTAAAGCTGAAGAAACTATGAGGATCTTCTATATAGCCAGAGCACATTTTGTTACCAAAAGCATCCACGACATTTGTGATGGAGGTATAGGGGCTTATCTCTACTGTAAGCTTAGCAATATGCTGAAAACAGGTCATTTTAGGGAGACAACGCAGACAAAAACTATGCCAGGTAACATCTCCGTCAAATTGTAGTTGCATTTCATAGAGAAATTCTAACTTACGCAAAAATATCAGTCCTTATAAATATTATTCAAATTCCAGAGAGTGGTACGCAAATCTTCGCCCTTGAGTAAGGTGCCGCTAAAAATATTAAAATCTAATTCGCTATATTCAATATTAGAACGATTTAAACGATATTTCATACGATCATACATTTTGTGGATTTCGATTCTGTCGTAATCCAGACGAATGTATAAGTCAATACGTTCAATATAACGAGCAAATTTTAAAATGTTACGAGATGAGGAACTTTCTACATTGTCATCGATGCAGCCCCAGAAGGCATAGGTGTTGTCTAAAACCTCTTGTAAATCCAGTAAGCAGAAATCTTTTCTTTTAGCCTCTAGCATTACGTCTAAAGCTAATTGCACATAGCTGAGAGCAGTAGAAGAAATGATATCACGCATAACCATGGCATTATCAAGTGCTCTTCTTAGATTAGTGATTACAGAGTTAGGATCATTTTCATCAAATAAATAATTTACAACAAATATCTCTTTGCTGCCATAGACATCAGGAATAGACAACTTATTGCATACTTCTTTATAAGCATCGGGATTTTCGTCCAGCATTTCATCATAAGCGTCCATAAAAG
>JAKSOK010000248.1 GCA_024405615.1 Phascolarctobacterium sp. | reverse complement strand
CAAGAAAGCTAGGGAAAGCAGAAGCATTCCTCTGCTGAGAAATGCTTCAAAGTAATGCTTTGGACTTTTTGTTTGTTATATTGCCTTAATATATGTATTAATATTTATTCTTGACTAAGCCGTACGAACTGATTTATAATGTTTATGTATAAATAAAGTCGTACGGCTTTATTTATATTCGGTTTATCAATAATGAGCCGTACGGACTGATTTTGTAGGAGCAGGTGAATGTTTTGAAAATTACAGACGTTAAAGATATAGGATTAGAAATAAAGAAACGTAGAAAAGCTTTAGGCTATACTCAGGCTGACATATCTGATTATACTGGGCTTAGTATCAGCTTTATAGCTGATGTTGAGCACGGCAAAGCAACCGTTGAATTTGGCAAGGTTTTAAAGCTTGTCAATATATTAGGACTTGACTGTTTATTGCAGGTCAGAGGTGAATGATGCGAGAGCTGCAGGTTAAAATTGAAATTTCAGGTGAGCCTAAGCCTGTAGGCCGATTGCTTTATACTGACTCAACTGATGCTGTGTTTAAGTATGATCAGAATTATATGGCAAGTGATTATGCTGTGCCAATATCTATAATGTCAGAATAAAATTTTAAACCTGTTGACCAATTTACAAAGGATGGTGTTTTTATACAAACTTTTGCCAGTGTAAAGCTGGCCGCAGAAGCTTGTAGAGTGTCGTCAGGGGCTATTGGTAATGCAATTAGAGGTAAGGCAAAAACATCAGGTGGTTTTATATGGAAATTACATAAAATTAATGAAACCAATTATAGCGTATAATTTAAAATTTCGGTAGGAGTTGTTTGGATATGCAAAAAGCAGTTATAGTAGAATTTGATGAAAATATCTCAAAGTTCAATACCTCAGAATTAGATAAAGCTTTAGAGCAGGGGTGGAAAATTACATCCGTTACAGCAAATCCAGGAGCATGTGGAGGTCATGCCGGATGGACACCAGGAACTTATTTTGTAGTTTTAGAAAAGAAATAGTGGTATTAACATCGACAAGCTTCATCTCTATCACAGAATATTTGCCTCAAGGGTAACTTTGGGGCGTTTTTTATTATCACTTATGGTAAAATTTTAGCTTGTGATAGGAAAAAAAGAGGCTTTTAGCGAATATATTATAGAATATATTATATATAATAATTTTATCGATTGTGATTATAAGGAGAATATTATGCAATTTATTATTAATGCTTATGATGGTACTGATGCTAAAGCTTTAGATCGCCGTATGGCTGCTAGACCTGAACACCTTGAAAATATGAAGAAGGTGCAAGAAATTGCCAAGGTTTTATGTGCAGGAGGACTTCTCAATGCGGAAGGAAAAATGATTGGCTCATTCTTGGTAATGGATTTTGCTACTCAAGAGTTGTTTGACAAGTATCTTGAAAGCGAGCCCTATATCAAACATGGTGTATGGGAAAAGGTACAGGTTGAAAGATGCAATGCAGTAATAGTAAATAATGAGAAGGTAGGAAATTGATCTTTCTAATGATGTTGTGATTGTTTAAATTGTGGCAGGAATGGAGTTGTTTAAATGGTACGTTCTACGAATATGCTAGACTTCTTACGGGAGGAAGGCGTTTCGGAAA
>JAKSOK010000247.1 GCA_024405615.1 Phascolarctobacterium sp. | reverse complement strand
ACAGTCGGATTCAGTTCATGGCAGAAAGCACCAGGAATAATAATTACATCCTTGGAGGGATCGCAACGTGTTACCATAGCACGTTCCAGAGCCTCAGGATCATAAATATTAACATCACTATTAACTACGCGTACCATTTGTAATGGAGGGAATGCTGCAAAAGCTGCTAAAATTGCATTCTTTGCCATACCATTTTTCGGAGGATCCATTTGTACAACTAAGCCATAGTGGCTACCGCCGTGAGTCATATATACTTTTTTAACACCGGGTAATTGACGGGACAAAGTTTGGAAAACATTTGCCTCGACACCAAGACCTACAGAGTTCCATACTTCACGACCCGGATGCAGCATATGTACAATAGGATCTTTACTCATAGAGATAGATTTAACATTAATTACCCAACGATCCTCTCTGGAAGCATAATAACCAGTAACTTCGCCAAAGGGACCTTCCGGCTCACGAACATTAGGTAAAATTTCTGCTTCTAAAATCATTTGAGCATCAGCAATACCTTCTACATCAACGGTTTTACTCTTGCAAAGACGAGCTGGTTCGCCTAACAAATAAGAAGCCACAGCAAGCTCGTCCATTTCCATGGGGCAAGCAGCACTAGGAGTAATAGCAGCAACATAATAAGCAGGATGAACGCCAATATTGATAGTAATCTCCAAAGATTTGCCCATTGCTTCAGCACGTTCATAATAATTACGTAAATGTCTGCCATAATCCATCAGAACAGAAATTCTATTTTTACCTGTAACCATCATACGATGAATAGAAGTATTGCGGACACCGGTCTCTGGGTCCTTGGCAATAATAATACCATTAGAAAAATAAGGGCCACCATCTAAGAGCGCATGAGTAGGAACAGGAATTTTAGTTAAATCAGGTTCAGGCATAGTCTCGTAATGAACAGGAGCCTCATCAACCACAACCGGAAGAACAGGGTTAGAACGTAAAGAACCTACTGCATCAGAAAATAAAAAGGACAGTTTTTCTTTATCGCAATCAAATACGCAACCTAAATTATCACGATTCCACCATAAGCCTGTAACAACAGGATATTCAGAACCTTTAACCTTATCGAACTGAACAACCTTACCGCCTTCCAGTTTAGCAGCAATACCGCCTAATTCATGATAAGGATCAACTTCAGTCTTAACGTGGCACAGACGACCTTCGTTTTCAAGTTTTCTTAAACAATCTTTAAAATCCATTTTTAAGCCCCTCCAATTGTTTTATTAATATTTCTGTAGCCTTATTGCTATTATCAACCAATTCTTCAATTTCAGACTTTGTCGCATTATCAATATGCAACCCTGCAGTCACATTAACTACACATCCTAAAACTTTACACAATTTCATTGCTGTACTCTCAGCAGGAATATTATCACGATGACCAGGTACCGTCATTACGCTACAAGATGCAATAACTCCTTCGGCAGTTTGTGGACATGGAACAGCTAAAGCAACAGCACCTATATGAGCTTTTCCAGCAGTGATTCGCACTACTAAATCTTGCCCCATATAATTTGCCTTTAATTTCACCTCGGCTTTACCTGAGCCACAGGAAATTCTATAGCTTGGCATCAGCAACGCCCTCCCATGTTTT
>JAKSOK010000246.1 GCA_024405615.1 Phascolarctobacterium sp. | reverse complement strand
TGGTTTACAAAATCTAAATTTGAAGATCAGGCTATGACTTGGGATTCTCCTTGGGGCCGTGGATATCCGGGATGGCATATTGAATGTTCAGCTATGTCTATGAAATATCTTGGTAAACACTTTGATATTCACACAGGTGGAATTGACCATGTTCCTGTTCACCATACAAACGAAATTGCTCAGTCTGAAGGTTCTTTTGATGCTGCTGAACGTGCTAAAGGTCCATGGGTAAACTACTGGATGCACAACGAATTCCTTATTTTGGAAGGCGGTAAGATGAGTAAATCTAGCGGACACTTTATTACTTTGCAGACTACTTTGCCAGCTGAAAAGGGATTCAGTTTGAAAGATAAAGGTTATGCTCCACTTGATTATCGTTTCTTCCTTTTAGGTGGTCATTACCGCAAGCAGTTAGTATTTAGTTTAGAGGCTTTGGAAAGTGCTAAATCTGGTCGTGCAGCTTTGAATGGACGTGTTGCAAAGCTTATTGCAAAAGCTAATGATGAAGAAAAACTTGGTTTAACAAAAGAAAATTTTGCTGATGTACTTGGCAAGAATGCATATGAAGGGGATAACTACGCTAAGTTCCGCGAGGGCTTGGAAAATGATCTTGCAACTCCTGTAGCTATGGCTGCAATGCAGAAAGAATCTAATGGAAAAGGTGGAGTAAAAGCAGGTGATGCTTTAGCTGCTATTTTCAAGATGGATAAGGTTCTTAGCTTAAGCGTAATTGAAAATGCTTTTGCAGTGCTTGAAGAACAGGCTAAAACTGCGGCACCTGCGGCTGATGCTCATGCTGGGGACCCTGAAGCTGCAGAAATTGACGCTTTAGTTGCAGAACGTACAGAAGCAAAAAAAGCAAAAAACTTTGCTCGTGCCGATGAAATTCGTAACCTTTTAACTGCCAGAGGTGTTGTAATTATAGATACACCTACAGGTCCTACTTGGAAACGACAGTAGGATAATTTTATTAATATTTTTGTTTTTTTTGTAACTATTAGGGAGTTTCGGTGTTTAATTCGGTAGAGGGAAGTCAGAATAATGTAGAGCTTGCAATTAATGCAGGTAACCCTTCTGATTTTAAAAAGATTTATGATGAGTGTATGCAGATGCTCTATAAGGTGTCGTTCCGTATTGTGAATGATGAAGAGGCTGCAGAAGACTTAGCACATGATTCCTTAATTAAGGCTAATGAAAAAAATCTTGTATTCCCTTCATTAAATGACGCAAAATACTGGCTTATTAGAGTTGTAAAGAATGCGTCTATTAATTATGTAAAACGAAAGGATAGAGAGCGTAAAGCTTACGAAAAGGTGCTTTATGAGGATAATCGCAAATCCGAAAACGGAGAAACTGATTATCTTAAACAGGAAGCAATAGCAAAAGCAAAAGAGGCTTTAAAAAAATTGCCTAAAAATCTTCAGGACGTGTTGTTACTGCGGGAGTATGCTGATTTAAACTATAAGGAAATTGGCAAAGTGTTGGGTATTACTGAAGGAAATGTAAAGGTAAGAATATTTAGAGCCAGAGAACAGTTAATAAAGATTATAGGAGAAGATAATGTCTTTTTGCCCGACTAAAGATATTCATTCTGTTTACTTAGATAATGAAATGCCTGAA
>JAKSOK010000245.1 GCA_024405615.1 Phascolarctobacterium sp. | reverse complement strand
CTTTCCAGGCTCTAGGCCTTAAAATATAATGAACGTATGATACCACATATTCGGCCGTTTTTCATATTAATAGGCTTCAAAACGATTTGCACTCCAGGCTGTTTTCGCATCTTGTCTATTTAATTGTATTCCGTATCCCCTTCACAAAAAAACTACGAAACGCTTTTGCAGTTCTTTCTTTGGTCTACTCAACAGATATCCCTCCCAATATACCCTTCATATAAAATTCATATATTTTGGCATTATCATAGCGAACCTCTGGAAAGTCTGCCAAAGAATACATTTCCGAGCTCAAGCTATCTCTGTTTTTAGTAACAAAATATATCTGTTCCTTCATGTAATTTTTTAAATCCAGATGCAATACGTTATGGCTAGAAAAAACGAACTGCCCTCTATGCTCACAGCCTGTAATAAAAGCCACTATTCTATCCGAGAGAACTGGATTTAACACCCTGTCCATCTCATCAGCAAAAACCACCTTGTCTTCATAAACAACTCGAAATATCTCTATTGCCCACACAAAGAATTCCTTTACACCTGTAGAATCCATTTGCAGCTCGCGACTTATTACATTTCCATCGCTATCCTTACGATAAATGACGCTCTTTGTATAAGGTTTTTCCTCGTTGATATCAAGGCCGCAAATACTGTAATCAACCATTCTAAAGATTTCCAGGTAGCGCTCATCCTTCAGAACCTGAATATCTGCATCCTGCCTTTTTAAATCTGTAACAATATCAGCTGTAATGGCCTCTGGGCACAATACATTAACAAACCAGTCTGAAACTTTTCGGGCATCAGCATCTCCTAACAAAGCCAGTTTGTTAACAAACAAGCCAACCGAATTATTGCTATTTTTCAAAACACTGCTGATTAAGTCTTTATTTTTGACCTCATCGGCTACATAGCCTCCAGCAGCATCACGTACAACCTCATAAACAACTTTACCGGCGGATCTTTTTCCCGTTGACTTCTTTAAAGATTCCGCCACGATTCCCAAACTATCTATTTTTAATTTGTAGGTATAAACAATTTCATCGGCAGAAATAAAGCTCAGTTCAAAGCACTGTTCTGTATCACTATTTTGGCCCATCCTAGTAGAGTTTATAAATGCAGACAAAGACTTTACTATCTGATTAGTGATGAAAGCATTTTTCAAAAACATCAGGCTATTAATAAAATTAGATTTACCTCCGGCGTTTTCGCCAACTATAACGGCTGTTTTTAAAACATCAATACCTAAAGACGATGCAACATAATTATCTGGATAACGTTTTTTTACCTTACCCACTGGAGCGTTCATAGATAACTCACAACTATCTCCAAATGAACAAAAGTTATCAAATTTATAGCCAATAAGCATAGTTTCACATCCTTCTAACTAGTCTGCTTATATTATACGCCCATTTTTATCACTTGTAAAACAGAATTCTGTTTTACAAGGCACTTTTTTCGGTAAAATCAATCAATATATGCCATTAAAACCTTGTATTATGACTTATCATGCAAATACACCAACTTATAATGCTATACTGCTTTTAGCATCACCCGAGCCTTCATGTTAAACTATTGCATAGCTTACAACAGTTGCTATTCTATTGCCCACCTTGCGTTCGTTTCGCTCTGAAGTATTTCTTTAAAA